>DASTDE010000004.1:600000-757507 GCA_035710515.1 Candidatus Rubrimentiphilum sp.
GGCGCGCGCCGCAAAATTCTCGCCGCTGCGGAAAAAACGCACCCGGAGCACGCGCGCACGGTCGCTAGGGCGCTCGAAGCCTTCGCATATGCAGAACGTCTCGCCGCGGCGCCGGAGTGGTTGGCACGAGTCTGCCGCGAGTTTCCGTGGATTGAGCCGGTGCCGCTCGAAGAGGCAGCGCGACTGGCGGGCGTGCACAGGACGCGTTTTATCCGTTCGTTTAGCGAGCACGCAGGTGTAACACCGGTGCGCTATCGCCGCCGCGAACGCGTTCGCGCGGCATCCTCACTGCTGCTGGAATCTCTGGGGTCACTGAGCTACATTGCTCACGAGTGTGGTTTTTCAGACCAAAGCCATCTCACCAACGTTTTCCGCGAAGAGACCGGCATGTCGCCGGCACGCTACCGCCGCGCCTTCGCGCGCTAAATTCCTACAAGACTGTCCCGCGAGCGGCTGATACTGTAAGCGCATGTTAGCTTCGCTCGTCCTGGCTGCTACAGCCGCGAGCTCGTCAGCCAGCTGTCCCTCATCGTTGGCGATCCTTTCGGACATGCGCACGCGGAGCGGCGGAGCGCTGTGGGCGTCGGCCAAAGAGCTGGTCGCGCACGGACAGGCCACCGGTCTTGGTTTAACAGGCTCGACGGCGATCGCGATCGATCTGCAGAGCGGTGCGACTTCGACTTCCGATCAGAACCCGCAGTTCCGTCAGCAGGTCGTGGTCGCGCCGGACGTGACGTGGAAGCAAGACTTCACATTCGGAGTTCATCCAGTTAACTCACCCGACGCACTCGCGGAAAACCGCACCTCACGGTACCTTTCCCGTCGCGGATATTTTCGCGCGGCGGATCCAGCGGTGATCGGCTGCGCCGCAGACGAAACCGAAAACGGCCGCACGCTGAAGCGGCTGCAGATCGTACCGAAGGGTGGTCGTCCAGTTACGGTTTGGATCGATCCGCAGTTGCCGGCGATCGTCCGCACGCAGGAACAGGCGCCAACCCACCTTTCAACGGTGGAGTATGCGGATTTTCGCAGCACGCACGGCTTACTGCTGCCGTACAAGATTACGGAGAGCGATGAACGGCCCGAGGATACATCGGTCCGCACGATTACGTCGTATGACGTTCTTCAAGCAGCGAACGCAACCGACTTTCAGCGTCCGCCCGAGCCTTCGAATCAAAGCATATCCGGCTCCGGTGCGACGCAAATGGACGTCGACGTGGACAGCGGCTCCGTCATCGTCAACGCGTACGTCAATGGAAGCGGCCCGCTGCCGTTCATTCTCGACACCGGCGGTCACGCGATACTGACGGCAGACGCGGCGCGGCAGCTCGGCATCTCCGGCGCGGGCCAAGGCGTCTCGGGCGGCGGCGGCCAGGGGACCATCGGATTGCAATTCGGCCGCCTGCAGAGCCTCAAACTCGGCGATGCGGAGCTTACCGATCTCGGCGTCTTCATTATTCCTTACGACAAGAGCTTTTCGGATCGCGGTCCCGGGAAGACGCCGCTGGCGGGAGTTTTGGGGCTGGAGATCTTCGAACGCTTCGTGGTAACGATCGACTACGCGCATCACACGCTGCGCTTGCAGACACCGCAAAGCTACGCGGCGCCGCCAGACCAGACGAGCCTCCCAATCGTTTTTCAGGATGACGAACCTTTGACGAACGCGAGTGCGGATGGCGTGCCCGGGCTCTTCGGGATCGACACCGGAAACAGTGGACGCACCGTTTTGTTCGGCGACTTCTTGCGAAACCACGGTTTCTTGGCGCGTTACAACGGCGGAGCGGCTACGCAAAGCTCGGGAACCGGCGGCGCTGTGTATTCAACGTCATTCCGCTTGCGGGAGCTGACGTTCGGCGGATTGACGATGCATGATTTCGTGACGGCGTTCGTCTCGCAACAGACCGGCTCGTTCTCGTCGCGCACCGAAGCGGGCAACATCGGCCACGACGTGCTCGCGCAGTTTACGGTGACTTTTGATTATTCACGGGGCCGCATGTACGTGCACCCGGAACCCGGCGCGCCGCTTCCCACGTTCTCCCGAGCCGGTTTCGGTTCGTTCGGGCGAAATAGCGCCAGCAACACCCTGGTCGTGCAAAGCGTTCTGCCGAACTCGCCGGCTGCCGACGCCGGTTTTGCAGCCGGCGATTCGATCACTGCGATCGACGGCGTGGCGGTCGCAAGCATTCCAAGTTCGCGCTTGCGCGAACTGACGCGTCAGCCGGCCGGCACGCAGCTGCACTTCACGGTGGTCAAAAGTACCGGCGCAACCGTCGACATTATGCTGACGCTGCGCGACTTGCTGTGCAACGACGGCAAGACGACGTGCCCTCCACGCGTCACGCCCGCAAAGCCGTAGGTCGCGCCCCTCTCTAACGGGCGCGAGAAAAACTGATAGTGCGCGCTCCCATGATGAGCAACCACAGCGTACGACCGTTGCGCGTGGAGCTTGGAGGGTTCGGCGTGCCAGTCCGCGGGCGCAGCCGCCACAAGGAGTAGGCCATCGCGAACGGACCGGCGCGCTTCATATCACCTAAAAACTTAAAGCTTAAGTTCGGGTGACGCGCTTACAGGTGTATTGAAACGTATCCGGGATCTGTTGGGCTTTTGTAGCCGATGCGACCATCGATGGCGAGCACGAAAGCGGAACGCTTACGCATAGGTACCCGCCGGTCCAATCTTGGGTGGAGAAAGCCGGCTGGTTGCCGCACGTGTATTTCCATCCGTATTGAGACGGGTAAGGATTCCGGCAAGCATAGATCATTCTGACGATCCCAGCCATAACGTAGACAGAAGCATGCGAGCCTTCCCAATCCGCTTGGAATCCGCTCTGGCATCCGCCGCTCGTCGGATAATTGTCGGTGCATGTGTAACTCGCAGCTATCCCGACTGAATCGATCATCGCCGGATTCGGCGTGAATCCCATTGTGCAGGTTGCCGCGCCCGGCACCGGCTGCGGAGGCGGTGCCGCGATGACCGGCGCTACGCTGAAGATTAGTGCGATAGCTAAAACGCACGGTACTCTCATGGCTCATAACGTTCGGCAAGGCGCAGCAACTCCTACAAGCGCGGGTGGGACTTAAGACCCCTGGATAAACTAATTATTTAGTTGACAAAGCCCGGCCGTTGGGTTATCCTCTTAAGGAATTAGTTGCGAGGAAGGAAACCGCCATGACCGTTGTGCTTCGAACCCGCGTCTTTATCGCCGCCGCCTGCGTCGTCGCCCTGGCCGCCACGTTCGGGCCGGTAGCGTCTCCGGCTCAAGGCCTGACCAACCGCGACATCATCACGCACTGTTCGGGCTGCAACCTTGCGGGCGTGGACCTGCACGGCCAAAGTCTGCCCGGCATACGCGTTCAGGGGAGCAATCTCTCCGGCGCCAATCTCTCCGGCGCGAATCTCGAAGGCGCGCGGTTGGAGGGTGCCAATCTGGACAACGCCGATCTTCGTAACGCCAACCTTCGCAACGCGAGTTTCGAAGGAACGAGCTTGCGCGGTACTCGACTGAGCGGGGCGCAACTCGAAGGCGCACGATTCGAGGGAGTCAATCTTTCCGAAGGGGTGCTCAACGGCTTGGATGATGCGTCGGCTCGCGCGATCCTGAATCGCTGCGAAGGTTGCGATCTCGCGGGAGTTTCGCTGGCCGGGCACGATCTGCGTAACGTCCGGCTCGAAGGCGCCAACATGCGCGGCATCGATCTGCGCGGCGCCAATCTCGAAGGCGCACGTTTAGAAGGTGCCAATCTCGACAACGCGGACCTGCGCCGCGCGAACCTGCGCAACGCACGCTTCGAAGGAGCGAACTTGCGCGGTACGCGATTGGACGGCGCGCAACTGGATGGCGCGACGTTCGACGGGGTCAATCTTTCGAACGGGGTGTTGAACGGCCTAAGCGATGCCTCGGCTCGTGCGATCCTGAATCGTTGCGAAGGCTGCGACCTCGCGGGAGTCTCGCTGGCCGGCCACGATCTGCGTAACGTGCGGCTGGAAGGCGCCAACATGCGCGACATCGATTTGCGCGGCGCCCACCTCGAAGGCTCGCGACTCGAGGGCGTCAACCTCAATGGAGGGCATCTCGATCGCGCACATTTTGCGAACGCGCGTCTTGAGGGATCGAATCTCACCGGCGCCGGACTGCAGTCGGCCGATTTTACCGGCGCAGAACTGGTAGCGGCCAATCTACGCGACGCCGATGCACGGAACGTATCCTTTCAAAATGCGATTGTCTGTTCCGACGACACCGAGATCATCGAAGATCACGGAACACGCACGGTGCACATCGGCAAGACGGATTGCATGCGGCTGGACGGCGCCGATCTGCGCGGCGCAAATTTTCACGGCGCGCAACATTGCGTCTGGATAGATGACCGGGGCGATCAGCCGCAGTGCACGCCGGCGACGGCGGCGATGCTGCAAACCTACGGCCACGCAAACCTGAGCGGCGCAACCGGACCGTAAATGATAGCGCGGGTGCTGGCGGCGTTGCTGATAGCGGCGGCGCTGCTGCCGGTTCCGGCGGTTGTCCGCGCGGCCGATGCACCGGTCAGCGTGACAATCGACGCTGCAGAAGCGCAAACGACGCTTACTATTCTCGGCAAGCTGCATGCCGGGTCGGCGGTGGCTTCCTCGGATTGGAACGCGCTCTTCGCAACACGCGGCTACCAACGCCTCAAGGAGCGCGAAGCTGCGTTCAAGCGGCCCTTCACGGACGACGATTTCAAAGCGTTCGTGAGCGGCGCGCCGTTAATCGCCCAGTATCAGAGTTTGCGCGACACGCTCAACCGGTGGATGTCGGCCGACATTACGCAGATCGCCCAGCGGTCCTTCGCCTATCTGCCTGCCGGCGCGACGATTCATGCCACAGTCTACCCGCTGATCAAACCGAAGACGAATAGTTTCGTCTATCAGCTCGATACGGACCCGGCAATCATGCTCTACTTAGATCCCAGCGTGACGAAAGATCAGTTTGCCAACACCGTATCGCACGAGCTGCTGCACACCGGGGATGCGCAAAACTGTCCGCCGCCGGCCATTGCGGCGCAAGAAAAAACGCTCGATCCGCGCCGCAAAGCGGTGCTGATGTGGCTGAGCGCATTTGGCGAGGGCTGGGCCGTTCTCGCTGCCGCAGGCGGACCCGGCGTGCATCCACATTGGGAGGATCCGCCGGCGGATCGGGCGGTGTGGGATAAGGCGATGAGCGGCTACGACGGCGATTTTCAAACGCTGCAGCAGTTCTTTTCAGACGTCGCCGGCGGCAAGCTCACCGGTGACGCAATTGCCACCAAGGCCTATACATTTTTCGGTGCTGTTCAAGGGCCGTGGTATACGGTGGGCTACAAGATGGACGTGACGATTGAACGCGAGTTCGGCCGGCCAAAACTCATCGAAGTGCTTTGCGATAAACGGGAGTATTTGGCGACGTACAATGCGGCGGCGTCAGCGTCCAATCAGCGCGGAAATACTGCGCTGCCGTTATGGCCGGCCGCGCTTGCGAACTTGTTCAACTAGCCGAAGCGCGGCTACAGATACTGGCGCAGGACGAGTTGGTGCGTCGAGCCGTCCGCGAGCGTAAGCGCAATCTTCGTTCCGGGATCAGCTCTTAGTAACGTACGCACGCGGTCCAAATCTTTTCCGCCGACCGCATTGCCGTCGATCGACGTGATGCGCGCGCCTTCTTTCAGTCCGGCGTCGGCAGCCGGCGTCCCGCCCAGCACTTGTTCGATGACGAGCGCATCCGATTCCGCGGTGACCACCATTCCCGAATGATCGTGAATGACGTTGCCGGCCGTGTCGCCGCCGGGGCGGAAGTCAACGATCTGATGCGCGTAATCGAACACGAGCACCCAGCGCTTTAAAATCCCGTCTCCCACGTTGCCGACGATCGACGAATTATTTGACGTGCTCGCGCGGACCAGCAAGTCGACGATCGGCGCAGGAAATAGTGCGCTGCCCAGCCGCATCGCGCCGGCCCGAACCAAATAGATCGGATAGCGGCCGCCGACGTCATTTGCGTACGCTGCGACGGTAGCATGCAGCCGGTTCACCAGGTCGTACTTACGGACAGCCGGCGTTTGAATCTGAGCTGTGAGCGAGCTGCCCGTGTCGATGGAAAACGCTCCGGCGGCACTGTCGAGCGAGCCGTTCACTTGCGGCTGGCGGTCCAGATATACAAATGCGGCCGGCGCAACCGGAGGACCGAATGCAGTCGCCGCGGGCGCGAGTTCCAGCGTTCCGTGCGCCATGTCGAGTCGCGCGGCGAAACGCGCCAGCAACTCGTAGCCGACGATGCCGTCTATTCCGCCCGGGAGCGCGTTCGCGGGAAGAACGATGAATGGTTGATGGAACAGTTCCGCACCGCCGATATCGACCGTCTGAACCGTGGCGTACCGAATCGAGGCCGTCCCGCCGCCTCCGCCGCCAACCGTACCGCGTCCGAGCAGGTGCAGGCCCAGATCTTTCGCAGCAGCTTCGGTGAGCACGTTTTGGCCGCCGGTGTCGAGTAAGAATTGCAGCTGCTTTCCGTTCACGGTCGCCGTTATGACTGGCGAGCCGCCACTCATCGAAACCGGCACGCGCGTAGTCGCCGTCAACCGGAAATCGCGCGGGAGCATCGCGGGCGGCGCGAAGAAGTCCGGCCGGCTGCGCGTTTGATTCCAGCTTTGAACCGTCGCGGTCCACGAGCCGTTCTGTTCTGATTGCGACACGATGCGCGTCGGCACGCGAAGCGTTCCAAACGTGCGATACCGGTCGAATGAAAGCGTGACGTGATCGGTCGCGCCCGCTATCGTGATGCGCAAGGCGCCGCCGGCGGGCTGCTGAGCGCGGATCGCGCTCGCCAGCGCGCGCGACCATGCAAGAATCTCCGAACGCTCGCCTGCGTTCCCTTCAATGCGCGCCATGCCGGTGGCGTCGGCGCGCCATGCACGGCGGCCGTCGAAACCTTCTTGCTCCGAAACCGGTCCCGCGTCGAACCGGCGTACGAATTTGCCCGTCGTCTTGTCCACAGCGATCTCGCCCGATCCCGTCACGCCGTACGCAGTAACCGACAAATGCAAAACCAGAATCGCCGCAATCATGACGGCATCTTTTGCGCCGGAAAAATCGCCAGCGCTACTTCTACTTCATGACCGTCACTCGATTCGGAGTCATCGTACTCCCGAATGAGCGCGTTTAACCGTTCGCACAACTCGCGGCGGCGGCTCGCGTTTAGCCGCAGAAAACTGCGCGAAACCATCACGTCGTTTTCAGCGGCGCGCCCATTTGCGGGCCTCGCGCGCAGATCGCTTGCAACGGCGTCCAAGATCGACGCTTGCGCGTCGTTGACTTCCGACTCAGACGAACGCGCCGACAGTAAAGCGCGATCCACGCGGAACGCACGCGCGACCGCGCGGTAGGTGCGCTCGAGAATCCCTGAGACGACTCTGGTCTCGGTCACGCGAATGAGGCCGTGCTTCTCCAGCAAGTCCAAATGATAGTAGAGGCGGGTACGCGCGATCCCGAGCCGCTCCGCCAGTTCCCGGGCGGTGAGAGCCTCCTCGATGAGCAGCGTCACGACCCTATGGCGCTGGCTGTCGGCTACCACCTGAAGCGCTTCGAGGCTCTCAATCGCGGCCACCGGAGGCAGATCTTCAACTATATTCACCTGCATGTGACCATTCATATCATAATGAATACCCTCCCTGCAAGCTCCCTGTTGCCAAGGGACCCGTCTTGCGCTGGTTTAAGATCAAAAAACCGGATCTTACGATCCGGCATGTATTTATTAGCTACTTCGGTTTTTGAACGTGATGGCGAATGGGCCCTGAAAAGCGCTGCCTTCATGGAAGTGTGCACGTTTGGACTGTCCGGCTGGATGCAGCTCGCCGGTCCGAGCCGCTGCACGTCCTTAGCCGCGACGAACGCGATCGTGCGGCACGCTACAGCCACGAGAGAACGCGCCGCAATTTCGCTGTGCGCCGTTCCGCATTGCGCTTGATCCTGGGCAGCTACGCCGGACTATCCCCATCCGCCGTGTTGCTAACCCGAGTTCCGGGCGAGAAACCGTTCTTCGTGAATTCGCCGGCTCCGGCGATACAGTACAGCGCCTCAAGTTCCGAGGCGCTGGCCGTTTTTGCCGTCACGCAATCCGGCCGAGTCGGCATCGATATTGAATCGGTCGGCCCGTTCGAGGGTCTGCGCGACGTTGCGCAAGACGTTTTCGCGCCCGGCGAGCTCGCTGCGATTCTCTCGGAGGAAGCCGAAGCGGAACGCCTTGCGGCGTTTTTTTCGGCCTGGACGCGCAAGGAAGCTGTGGTGAAGTGCGAGGGCCGTGGAGTGCTTGGAGATCTTCGGCTGGTCAACGCGCCGGCATTCGGAGGTGGACTGCACGACTTGGACGTCGCGCAAGGGTACGCCGCGGCGATAGCGTGTGAGCAACCTTCCGCAACCGTCATCGTTCTCGATGGTCCGCTGACCCTCGACGAGCTCGCGACAAAACTGGCACAGACGAAAGAGTTGGCTGCCGTTTGATCGCGCAAGCGCATCCCGGCGTGCTGCTCGGCCCCCACCGGCCGGAGTTGATCCGCGACGAAGTGCTCGCCGACATACTGGAAGCGACCGCAGCGGAAAAGCCGGACCAGGTCGCGCTGATCTATGGCGACCGGCAGCTCACATATAAGGAACTCAATACGCGCGCCGATCGGATCGCTTCGGAGTTGATCGAAGCCGGCGTGCGGGCCGGTCAGATCGTTGGGCTGTGGCTGCCGCGCGGCATGGATTTGCTGGTGATGCAGGCGGCGATCGCCAAGACCGGCGCCGCGTGGCTGCCGTTCGACGCGGATACGCCAATCGAACGCATCGCGCTCTGTCTGACCGACGCCGGCGCCGCCGGCATTGTGAGTTGCGACGAATTCGCGCCGCTGCTTGGGCGTCTCGACCAGACCGTGTGGACGGCGGGAACGCTGGCGTTGGAAGCCGAGCTGCCGCACGAAGCGTTGCGCCGGCGCGAACGCGTGCAGCCGGGCGATCCGGCGTACGTGATCTACACCTCGGGATCGACCGGCAAGCCTAAGGGTATCGCGATTAGCCAAGGCAGCATCTGCCATTTTCTGCGCAGCGAGAACGACGTGCTCGGCATTCGGAGCAGCGATCGCGTCTATCAGGGTTTTTCTGTCGCGTTCGACATGTCGTTCGAAGAGATCTGGATCAGCTATTTGGCCGGCGCGACACTGTGGATTGCCCCCAAGGATTTGGCCGTCGATCCGGATGCGCTTCCGCGCGCGCTCGCCGAAAATGGTATCACCGTCCTGCACGCGGTACCGACGCTACTCGCGCTTTTTACGCACGACGTGCCGGGCTTGCGGATCATCAACTTAGGCGGCGAGCCCTGCCCGGAAAGTTTGGTCATAGAGTGGGCGCGCGACGGGCGCCGCATCTTCAACACGTACGGTCCCACAGAGACAACCGTCTCAGCAAGCCTAGCCGAACTTCATCCCGGCGAGCCGGTGACGATCGGCTACCCGCTGCCGAATTACGGTATGCTGGTTGTCGATCCGGAAAATAAAAACGAGCTGGCGATTTTGCCCCGCGGCGAAGTGGGCGAGCTCTGCATCACCGGGCCCGGCGTCGGCGCGGGGTATCTCGGCCAGCCGAAACTGACGAGCGAAAAGTTCCACGCAAATCCGTGGGCCGATGACAAAGACGCGGGCCGCCTGTACCGCACCGGCGATCTCGCGCGCATCGACAGCGACGGCCGCGTTCATTGCTTGGGCCGCACCGACGATCAAGTGAAGATCCGCGGTTTCCGCGTTGAACTCGGCGAGATCGAAGCTGCACTTTCCAAACAACCGGGCGTCGGAACGGCGACCGTTATGCTGTATCAAGTTGACGATCTCGACCGGCTGGTGGCGTTCGTCACGCCCAAGGACGGATCGCCGAGCTCCGCCGGCGTCTTGCGAGATGCACTGCGTGAATCGCTGCCGCCGTACATGGTGCCGGATCACTTTGAGGTCGTGCCGGAGATGCCGCGGCTGGCTTCCGGTAAAATCGATCGCAGGGCGCTGCGAGCGCGCCACCTGGCGCCGTCACCCGACGGCGCCGCAGACTCCGATTCGCCCGAGACGCCCGCGGAAGAAGCGCTGTTCGCTGCATTGCGCAAACTTTTCCCGGGTCAATCGATCCGCCGCGGCGCCGATTTCTTTTCGGATTTAGGCGGCCACTCGCTCTTAGCGGCGAGACTCGCTTCCGCGCTGCGCACCGATCCGCGCTTCGCGCACGTAACGGTGAGCGACATCTACAAAAACCGGACCGCCGGCCGCATCGCGGAAGTCCTCGCGCAAGCTCCGGAACCTGCATCCGATGCCGGCGTGAACTGGGTCGCGCCGAGCGCGCGCAAACGGTGGCTGTGCGGGGCCGCGCAGGCCGCCGCGATACCGGTGCTGATGGCGGTCCGGATGGCGCAGTGGCTAGCGCCGTTCTTCATCTATCAAATTTTCACCGGCGACCCGGGCGATTCTATTCCTTACGCGATCGTGCTCTCGATCGGCGCGTTCTTACTGATGACTACGCTCGAGTTTGCGGTAACCATCGCCGGATACCGGCTGATCGCGGGAGGTTTGCGCCCCGGCCGCTATCCGCTCTGGGGCTTGACGTTCTACCGCTGGTGGCTGGCGGATCGTTTGGTTGAGACTGCGCCGGCATATCTGCTCAGCGGCTCGCCGATGTATGCGTGGTGGCTGCGCGCACTTGGCGCGCGCATCGGAAATGACGTGGTGATCGGCGGTATCACCTTGCGGGCGCCGAGCCTGCTGACCGTTCGTGACGGCGCGAGTGTCGGAAACGCGGTAAACTTTGAAAACGCGCGTGTGGAACACGGCGAACTGCGGCTTGGAACGATCGTTCTCGATCGCAATTCGTGCGTCGGTTCGGCTGCGGTACTCGAAGGCAACACGTCCGTCGGCGAATTCGGCCATCTGGAAGGCCAGTCCGAACTGAGCGACGGCAACGACGTGCCGCCGGGCCGGATCTGGTGCGGATCGCCCGCGCGCGACATCGGCGCTTTCGATCTCAATACGAATCCGCCGCGTCCGAAAGTCTCCGGCTTGCAGCTGGCCGGCGAGTCGCTGTTCTTTTCGTTGGGCGGACTGTTGATCACGGCGTTGTTCTTCATGCCGGTGTTTGCGAGCTTCGTCCTGATCGACTGGCTCGACAACACCGATAAGTTCCCGTGGCTTGACGGGAGCGCGATCTGGTTTCAGCTCGGGAAGTATTTCGTGCTCGCGCTGCCGGCGGCAGCCTTGTTGGTCATAGGTACGGCGCTTCTATCGGGCCTGATTCGTTGGAGTATGCTGCCGCGGCTCAAAGCGGGACGCTGGCCCGTGCACAGCACCGTGTACTTGGCAAAATGGCTGGTCAACCAAATCCAAGAGACGAGTCTCAACGTGCTGCACGGCGTGTACGCCACCGTCTACGCACCGTTCTGGTACCGTTTGCTCGGTGCGCAAGTCGGTCACAGCGCGGAGATCTCCACGGCCTTGGGGGTCGTGCCGCACATGCTGACCATGGGCGACGACACCTTTGTCGGCGACGGCGTCATGCTCGGCGACGAACAGATCGACGGCGGCTGGATGACCATGAAGCCGACCGTGATCTCGCGACGGGCGTTCGTCGGCAACGGCGCCTACATTCCCGACGGCACGAGCGTTCCGGAAAACGTTCTGATCGGCGTGCACACGCGAGCTCCGGAAAACGACCTTATGCGCGAAGGTGACACGTGGCTGGGATCGCCGCCGCTGAGTTTGCCGGCGCGCGAACAGGTGAGCGGTTTTCCCGAAGGGCTGACGTACCGTCCAACAATTTGGCGCCGGATCAGCCGCGGATTCGTGGAGGCATTTCGGATCATCATTCCTTTCGCGCTCGCCACGGCCGTCGGGTATACCGTGTTACTGAACGTTCTGCCGGCGGCGGAGGGCGATCGTTGGGGCCAAGTGAGCTGGGAGTTGACCGTTGCCGGCGTCCTGTACGGCGTGGGAACGTTTGCGTTCGTCGCCGTGCTGAAGTGGCTGTTGATCTTTCGCTACAAGACGTGCAGCCGTCCGATGTGGACGTACTTCGTCTGGATATCCGAGGCGGTGACGAATCTGTACGAGGGCATTGCCGTGCCGAACTTTATGCGCTACCTGCTCGGCACGCCGTGGCTCCCAATCGCGTTCAACCTCCTGGGCTGCAAGATCGGCCGCGGGGTGTACATGGACACAACCGACATTACGGAATTTGACTGCGTCAAGATCGGCGATTACAGCGAGCTCAACGCGGTGACGTGCCCCCAGACCCATCTCTTCGAAGATCGCGTAATGAAGATCGGCCACGTCGTGATCGGCAAACGCGTGTACATGGGACCGCGCAGCACCGTGCTCTACGATGCCACGGTCGGGGATGCGGCCAAACTCGGCGCGCTCACGCTCGTCATGAAGGGCGAATACATTCCGGCCCAATCGAGCTGGCGGGGGTGCCCCGCGGCACCCGCGCACGACGCGCCGCCGCGCCCCGTTTAGCCGGCTGCGCGCATTTTCACGGTTTCTTGCGCGTCCACGTGCCCGAAAATTCCGCGCCTGGGTGCAAGCCCGTACATTGCGCGATGTCGGGACACGGCTGACCGCTCGACAATGTGATGCTGGCCGTCTTTATTTTCCCAACGGTCGAAATCGTTTGCCCGGACAACGTTAATGTAACGGTACTCGAGCGCTGCACATCCTTTCCGCTGTCATGGTAGTGCGCGTTCTCGGTGCAGGTCGCGACGTTCCCATGAACCGTGCAGCTGCCGCCGCCCTGATCGATCAGCGGACAACACGTGCCTGCGCCATCGGAACGCAAGAACTGGTACCCGAGCGAGCCCGCGCCGCCGGAGACTTGCATTGTGTACGGCCCGTTGTACCACGTGCCGCTCCAGTTGGTCTTTACTTCGGTTTCGCGCAAATACAGTAAGTAGTGCGGTGTCTCACCGCTCAGCAGACTGACCGAAAGTGTTTGGACGGCGGATTTCGAGCCGCCGTGAGCGGCGCCGACGCGCGCCTCTCCGTTGAGAACGGCGCTCGCAACCTCCTCGGCGTCGAACGTGGCTAACCCGTGCGCGTCGGTCGTCGCATGCGCTACGGCCGTGCCGGGAAAGTGGTCGGGCTTGTAGATGGTGACCGTTGCCGAGGGAACCGGTTTGCCGGTATCGTGATTGAGGACTTCAACCGTCAACTCTTTAGCGGCGACGCTGGGCTCGAGCACAAATGCGACCGATCTCGACCCGCTAAGGTTATACGGAACCGCCCCGCTCGAACCGCGCGGACCGCCGATAATTTCTTTGCTCGCCGGCTTCCAGCGGCTGCCAGCGTCAACTTTTACGATGTATGTTTCGCCCACCGGCACCTTTACCGTTACGTGAGCGTGGCCGCCGTAGTCGGTCGTGACCAAGTGGCGGCCTTCATTATCGTAGACTGACGCGTTGTGCACGGGCACGAGACCGTTCTTTCCTTGCCCTTGAATGGTAAAACTGAGCTCGACCTCTTCGGTCGTTTCTCGTCCGGTGCCTCGCAGCACGAAGTTGATGTAGTCGTCGGCGCGCGTGAGTCTTGTCCCACCTTCGGATGCGCCCGCAATGAATGAAGACGATCCCTCGCCCCATTTCGCGCCGCCGTCAGCGCTCATGCGGACCGTTTCGCCCAACGGTGCGCGCACCGTCGCGGTGGCCATGCCGTTGTAATCGGTCGTTGCGACGTGATTGCCTTGCGCGTCGTAGACGGTGGCAAAATGTACTGCGACGAGCTTTCCATCCGCACCTAATCCACGTACGCGAATGTGCAGCGTGCGCAGCTCCGAGCTATGGCCTTCATTGTTTTCGGTAGGCGTCAATGGGAGCCGAACGAGATAGGACGGCTCTCCGGCGACAATGGTTACGTAAACGGCGCCACCGTCAAATTGCTGATTGCGGCCGGCAAGGACGCCGGTACGAACGCTCCCCAGTCCCAGCGTGTCGTTACCGTAAGAGAAAATTTCGCCCGACCCAGCGCACGCGTTGGCGTAAATGTCTGCAACGCCTTCGGTGCCGGTTGTACCGTACGCACCTGCTCCCGTCGGGCACGACGCTGTTCGGGCTTGCTCGAAATACACTATCACCGACGGCACGGCGCTGCTCGTACGGGTATTGAACACGTACACGCGGATGTGGACCGCCCGTGGCGGCCCAACCTGCGCGCTCGCCGGAACCGCCCAAGAAAATATCAGGAGCAGCGCGACCAAAACATGCTGAAAACGTGCGAATGCCACGGCGACCTCCTAGAAGCAGCCGGGCGATTTTGGACGCCCAATCTTCGCGGCCCCGCGAACTAGGAGTAAAGACCTATTGCACCGCGCTGCTAGTCGTGAAGAATCACATTCAATAGCGACGTGTGAACTCGGAAGCGCCCGTTGTATTCGATGAAGCCGAGGTTGCGGAATTTGTTCAAGAAATAGCTGACTCGGGAACGGGTCGTCCCGATCATTTCGGCCAGCGTCTCCTGACTGATCTTCGGGATGACTTCTTCCGGCCGGCCGTCCTTGCCGAAGTTGGCGAGCAACAAGAGAATCCGCGCCAGCCGCTTCTCGCTGGAATTAAAAAGCTGATCGATAAGGTCTTCTTCGATGCGGATGTTGCGCGTGAGCAGATGCGCGATGAACGTCTCGGAGAATTGCGGTTCCTTGTGGAGGACGCGAGTCATGACGGCTTTCTTGACTTCGACGATCGTGCATTCCGTAATCGTGCGCGCGGTCGCCATTCGCACCGGCTGCCCGGCCAGACAGCCTTCTCCGAAGAAGAATCCATCGCCGAGGATCGCGATAACGGCTTCCTTGCCGCGCGCCGACACGATCGTGAGCTTGACCTTGCCCCGCTGAATGTAGAATACCGATGCGGCGGGATCTCCCTGCGCGAAGATGGTGTGGTTCTTGCTGTACTTTTGAATCGTCCGTCCGTTGCCCACGGCTGACAGGAACGATTTAGAGTCGAACGGTTTCTCTTTAATTTTCACGGCGTCTCCGTAAAATGGCTCGGCGGCTGGCTCATTTTTTTCTACAAAGAAGAAGGCGGCCCCCTAGCAAGGGCCGCCTCTGAGGCGGGACGGAGTTCGACCTAACTGCCGCCCGGATTGGTGATGAGCGAGCCGCTTATCACGGGAATTGAAACAGCGGCCGTACGAGCGAGTGCCCGCCCGTTGAACGTCGTAGCGTTTATGGTGATCGATGCCAACGCCAGGACATTACCATTGAATGTGGCGCCTCCCAGCGTAGCCGAACTGCCGACCTGCCAATAGATATTGCAGGCGCTCGCGCCATTCTGCAGGAGCACGTTGCCGCCCGCCGCTCCGTTCAGGACGGTTGTGAGCGTGGACGCTATCTGAAATATGAAGATACTCTGCGGGTTGCCGCCGCCGTCAAGCGTGAGATTTCCGGATGCAATCGCCAGAGTTGACGTTGAGGTGTAGACGCCGGGCGGAAGCGTTTGCCCGCCGAGATCTCCGGCGACCGTCGCAGTCGATGCCTTTCCGGCAGCCGTATTGTAGGCTGTCGTTAGAGCGCTTTCGGCGGCTAGCGGTACGGCGGCGTTCGTGTTAAACGTAGCCGCGTATATCGAGCTCGGGCCGTCCGCGACCGTTCCGGGCGGGTAGAATCCCGTCACCGCAGTTCCCGGCGATACGCCGACGAGATCGTCATGTGTTGCGCCGGTGTACGTAACGAACGTGTTGCCGACATTGGTGATGGTGGATCCGGCCAATAGTGCAAACGGCGCGAGTGCCGGTCCGAGCACGATCGCGTTCGGCGCGGTGGTATTTTGGTTGCACGACAAGGGTGCAGGCGTCGGAATCGGCGTCGGCAAGACCGGTCCAGGCGTACCCGATCCCGGAACGAAGACCGGCACGTTGCAGTTGCCGCATCCGCTGCCGCCGCTGCATGCGACGAGCGTTGCAATGGCGAGTACTCCGGCGACCTGTCGCAGGCGGAGGAAGCGCAGTGACTTAAGCATGGTGTGTATCATCCTCCGACCCTTAGAACTTAATGCCGACGCCGGCGTATGGACCGTTGTGGGTTTGACCGATTGGCGCGTTGGCTTTCGCGGTCCACATATCGGCAGCGTAACCTCCATAGAGATATACCGGGAAGCGCGACAGCGAGAGTGCCAGTCCGATATCGTATTTCGTAATCGCGTACTGCTGCCGGTAGGTCTTGCCGTTGTTGGGGCCGCCGGTAACCGTGTAATTACCGCTCGCGGTCGGATAGTAGAACGCGGAGCCGAACCAACCGATTCCGGTGCGTAGGTCCGGCAATTTTTCGATGCCGGCGCCAAGACCGTTGAGTTGCGGATATCCGTAATTGTTGGACGTGCTGATATAACCGACGCCGATATAGATCTTCGGAGCGGCGATCTTGTACTCCAGACGCGCGTCCCAGTTGCTTTGACGGGCCAAGAACACGGGTGTGAATGCGGTGCCGCCGTCGATGGTGCTGAACCGGGTGTAGTGGTTGCCGATCAGATCCGTCAGATTGTCGCTGGTCACGTACTTGTCTTGACGGAAGTCGACCTTAACCGCGATCGGCGAATTATTGAGAACGATAGCCGCAGCCAGCAAGTAGGATTGCGGGCACTTTTGGCCGGCCGAAAACTCATTGTAGTTTGCGCGCGACGAGACTGCGCCCTGAAGAAAAACAGTGTAGGGTGCTTCGGTGGGCACGGGTGTGGGCGTCGGGCTCGGTGCGATCGTGGGGGCAACCGTAGGTTCGGGCGTCGGCGGCGGCGTCGGCGGAATGTAGCGAACGACGACGAGGCGTCTCGAGGGGACCCATTGGACGTATGCACCCATGCCTTCGGAGATCACGCGAACGGGAACGAGCAAGATGCCCTTGTAGAGCATCGGCGGCACGTCGAGCGGCCGCGTCTCGCCATTGATGACGACCTCGGGCTTGTCTAACGTGACCGAAACGCTGGCGCCGCTTTTAACGGCGGTGACGGTTTTACCATCGGCCGACGCCGAAACGGTTGCGCCCATCTGCTCGAACATGCTGCGCAGCGGAACGTAGATTTGGCCGTCTCTTACCAGTGCGGCTAGCACGCGACTCTGCTTGAGGATGTCCGGCTTAGAGTAGACCGTATGGTCGTTA
Source organism: Candidatus Rubrimentiphilum sp. (assembly GCA_035710515.1). Lineage (NCBI taxonomy): Bacteria > Bacillati > Vulcanimicrobiota > Vulcanimicrobiia > Vulcanimicrobiales > Vulcanimicrobiaceae > Candidatus Rubrimentiphilum > Candidatus Rubrimentiphilum sp. Next base: position 617,152 of record DASTDE010000004.1, read on the forward strand.
TACAGAATCGGAACTTCACCCGAAGGCGGAGTGCCGAAATCAGCCGGCGGCGTGGTGGGCGCAGCCTGAGCTACTTGGCTCGAGGCCGCGGCGGCGGCTCCGGGCCCGCAGAGGAACAAGGCGACAAGCGAGGCTGCCGCTAGGCAGGGCGCGATCGCGGAAGTGGGCCTACTGAGCCAAATATGCATATGGCTACAGTGTAAGCGAGCACCGCACGCCAAGACTGGTCAGAATTGCTCACCTTGGGCGGGAAACCGCGAGCCTGAATTCCGAACGATGGGAGGCATGAAAGCCGGTATAGGTCCCGGTATAACGCGACGGCAGTTGCTTCGCACCGCGTCCGCGGCCGGCATTGTCTCGAGCGTCCCACGCTTCGCGCTCGCCGCTTTGAGGGAAGCGGGCACGCAGCTCACCCGTGTACTTGCGGATGAATCACGCGTTATCCGCACGGTCGTCGGCCTGCGGCCCTTCCGGCAAAACGGGTTTGCGTTGAGCGCTCACCGGTTCGGCCGAAAACTTCTCGTGCACAATTACGGGCACGGCGGCGGCGGGATCAGCCTTTCGTGGGGCGTTGCAACGCTGGCGGCCGATCTCGCCAAAGGCGAGGAGGCGAGGCACGCGGCAGTACTTGGCTGCGGCGTCATCGGATTGTCGACGGCGCGTATCCTGCAAGAGCGCGGTTACTCAGTTACTATTTATACCAAGGCGATGCCGCCGAACACGACCTCAAACATCGCGGGCGGACAGTGGACGCCGACGCATGCGTTCGAGGACAACCTGGTAACGCCGCAGTTCCGAACCACGTTCGAGAAGGCTTCGACCGTTGCGAATCGCCGCTTTCAGCTTATGGTAGGCGCGCGATACGGCATTCGATGGATCGACAACTATGAGGTCATGGATAAGGCAGCGGACGAACAACTTATTTCCACCGCGCGCCGGGACCACATTGCTTCATTGTATACTGACATCGCCGACATCGATCCGGCCAGCACGCCGTTCCGGTACCCGTTTGTAACGCGGTTCACCACGATGCTGATCGAACCCAACACGTATTTGCCGGCTCTGATCAGCGATTTCTACGCTGCCGGCGGACGCATCGTGAACAAACGCTTCGACGATCCGGCCGAGCTAGCGCGCTTACCGGAGCCGGTCGTCTTTAACTGCACCGGTTTGGGGTCGCACAAGTTGTTTAACGATAACAATCTGTATCCGGCGCGCGGACAGCTCACAATTCTCGAACCGCAAGCGGACGTCAACTACATCGTGTTCGGCTTTCCGCAGATTCTCTACATGTTTCCCAGGAGCGACGGAATCGTGCTTGGAGGAACGTTTCAGCCGCACGATTGGTCGCTGACGCCGAATTTTCAAACGCAGCGCGAGAAGCTCGCCCTGCTTCGACAGATATACCGTTAGGCTCGTGATCGCGGCTCTCACGGTCCGGGCGGCGACTCTCGCCGATATTCCGGCGATGGCCGAAGTGCACGTGAGGTGCTGGCACGAGACCTACGCGGGGCTCATTCCAAACGAGCATCTAGGCCGCCGAACCGTCGCCTATCGCACAGCGCAGTGGAATGAAGCGCTGCGCGATCGCGATCAGGTCGTCTTCGTCGCCTGCGAAAGCAGCGGCGACATCGTCGGGTTCGCTTCGGGCGGACCGTCGAGCGAGCCCGTCGAGGGATTCGATGCCGAACTCGGAGCGCTCTACGTCCTCGCGGCCGCGCATCACCGCGGCGCAGGCCGGCAGCTCGTGCACGCGATTGGCGGCGAGCTGAAGTCACGCGGTTTTCACGCGGCGTGGGTGCGCGTACTCACCGAAAACCCGGCAGTAGAATTTTACAAAAAGACGGGCGCCGAGTTCATCTGCGACGTCGAGGAAGACATCGACGGGTGTATGTACCGCGAACAGTTTTACGGCTGGCGCGACGTGGCGGCGATGTAGTGCGTGCGCTCTTAGTGTTGAACGAGCTGGCGCGCTCGGGAAAGCGTCAAGCCGAACTCGTGCGCCGCACGCTCGCAGAGTGCGAAATCGATTGCGTTGACGATCCTGACGCCGGAAATCTGGACGCGGTTATTGCCGCCGGCGGCGACGGCACGATCTTGCATGTATTGCCGCTGGCGCTCGAGCGGGCGTTGCCGCTCGGCGTTATTCCGCTCGGCACGTTTAACGACTTGGCGCACACACTCGATCTGCCGTTCGACATCCCGCAGGCCTGCGCGGTTATCAAAGCGCTGCATACGCAGACTATCGATGTGGCGCGCGTCAACGGCGTGTACTACCTCAACGAAGCCAGCATCGGACTCTCCTCCCGGATCGCGCGGCGGCAGACGCCCGAGGCGAAACAGCGTTTGGGATCGCTCGCCGTACTTTCGGCAACCGTGCGGAGTCTGCGCGACGCCGTGCAGATGCGCGTCCGGATCGAGTACGACGGTGCGGTGGAGAGGTTCAAGACGCTGCAACTGACGATTGCAAACAGCGGCCATTTTGGAGGGATCATCCGTTCGGCCAACGCCGCGATCGACGACGGCTGGCTCGACCTCTACAGCGTGGAAGCGCAGAACTTTCTGCAAGCGATTGCGGTTGCGAAAAAAGTGATCGCGCGAGACCCCGTTTCCGGCGACGGGTTGCGCGTCAGGCGCAGCAAGGCTTTTTCGGTAAATACCGGTCATCGGCACCGCATTGCCGCCGATGGCGAGCCCGCGGGCACGACGCCCGCGTTATTTGAAGTCGTTCCGGGTGCGCTGAAGGTTTTGGTCCCGCAGCGTTAAGCGCGCGGACCCCAGCCTGAGAACGAGTGGCTTTCCGGCGTGCTTGCGATCACCCGGTCGAGCGGGATCGTCGGACGCAATTGCTGCGGCTCTTTGGTAAAGTCTTTTTTCATGGCGTTCTTTCTCGTCATTCCTCTTCGCTTACCGGAACTCGACGCCGTTTGTTTCGTTCACGTTCCGGCGCCGCCGCCGAACCGGAAGAGATACTTAATGATGAACCGGTCGAGCGTGCGCGACGCCGCCGGCGTGCCGAAGTTTAAGAACAGCTCGTCGCCGTTGCGGAAGCGGCGGTGATAGGCAGCCGCAAGATTTGTGCCGGGCGGCGAGAAACCGCCGCGCCCGTTGACCGAGCGCAGCGAAATCGTCAAGTTCTCGTCGGGGCCGAGTTGCGCGCCGAGCGAGATGCGCCGCAGCCATTGCGAATCGAAGGCGCCCGTCGTAATCGCGCGTTCGAAACTTCCGTCGTATTCCAGCCCCAGCGAAAAGACGCCGATCGGCCGCGACGTCGAGATCGAGTATAAGTGCAGATAGTCGGGACCGTTGTCGTTCTGTCCGACGAAGCCGAAGCCGAACTTTCCGAAGTTGATCGACGCATCCAGCGGTCTGGCGGTGCCGTCTTTATACCCGAACGCGGCGGTAAACAGGTTGAACGTATCCGTCCGTCCGCAGAAGTAACCCGGGTATCCCGTGAAGTACGACCGCGGAAGATCCGGATCGTTGCACGTCGTGCCCACGCTCGCGGGGTCGAGCACCGAGTAGCTGCGCAGCTCGCTGATTTGCGGTCCGATGAAGTTCAGCGAGAAGCCGCTCGGAAATGCGGCCTGCAGGCCGATGCTGGAGTCCGCCTGATGCACGGCTCCGGAACGATCGAGGAATCGATCGGCGTTCACGAAGACGAGAAAGTTTTTTACGCCGCGGCTCGAGCCGCCGGCGTCGCCGAAGAAACTGAAGCCGCGGATGTCAGAGTTGGCTGTGATTCCGTCAATAGGATTGTAGTTCGGACTGATGTCGCCGTAGTCGATGTTCCATTCGTAGTTCGGCTTGTGAACGTCGATGAAGCTGTTGAAGCTGTGGGCGACGCCCTGAGGCACCCACGTTCCGTGTTCGCTGGCGTCGTCGATTCCGTAGACGAAGCCGTTCTTGAGATTGCGTCCCTTGATGCCGGCTTCGACCGCGGTGTCGCTGCCGAAGATGCTGTGATGCGCGATCACTCCGTCGGCCCAGTAGAGGAACGTGCGATCTTGCAGGGCGTGCGAGTAGCCGAACGCCGTGTCGTTAAATTCGTTACCGGTAGACTGATCGTAGCCTTTGAAGTTCAACACGCCGAACGATTGCCGGCCGAACGTTCCCTCAACTTTGGCGCCGCGATCGAACGGGCCGACCGACGGCGAGTAAAAGATCTCGTTGCCGCCGATCGGCGCCTGGTTCGGATTCAAGAACTGCGCGCCTTGCGCAAAGAACGGCCGGTACTCTCGCAAGAAGCGGCGGAACTCTTGCGGCGCGATCGTCTGCTGATCGATCTCGACGTTTGAGAAGTCCGGATTGAGCGTCCCGACGAAATTGATCGTACTGGTCAGCGGATAGGTGACGTCGAGGCCTACCGGGCGCGCGTCTTGTTTCAGAAACTGGCCGTTGGCCTGCTGGAAGAGTTTGCGGTCTCGCCCAATGCTTTCCAGCGCGAAGATCTCGACGTGCGGTTTCGGCAGCGCGGTCCGCGCGTTCAATCCGGTAATGCCGGTCCACGACGGCCAAAAGCGCGCTTCGGTGAAGAGCGGCCAGCCGTTGCTGACTTGCACGTCCTGCATCACGCCATCGTAGGCCCACGTGTAGCGCTCGTTCGGCGCGGCGACGCTGCGAAAGAAATTGATCCGCCAGCTTTGCGGCGAGCCGGCATGGATGCGCATCGCACTCAACGGGATGACCATGACCGCATTCCACGAGTCGCCTTGGATCGCAGCCGCGGCTTGCCACAGCGGGCGATAGCGCGCGTTTTCGTTGGCTTGCTGGTAGCGTACGCCGCGCGGCGTCGTCTCGAAAAAGTAGATATTGGTGCCCGCGCCGCTCGTGTCGATTCCCACGCCCACAAAATCGTCGGTGCCGAAGCCGACGTCGTTGGTGGTCTGCGTGGCGGTGATCGGTGTCCCTTTCTGTTCGGCGTGAAAGGCGACGTAGAGATTGACGGAGTCGTAGAGCATCCACACTTGCGTCGGATGCGGAGCGATGGTTCGCGTGGTGAGATCCTCGAAGCCGCCGGATTCCGGAATCGCGCCCGGTTGCCAGGCAGACGCCGGAATGGACGGGTCGAGCGGGATCGGCGCGGCGGCCCGCACGGCCGGAACTTGCACGGTTGCCTGTACCGAGGCGTGCGCCGGCTGCACGCACGCAAATGCGAGCGCGGCAGCCACAAGCACGAAAACGGCGCGCGGAGAACTTCTCAAAGGAAACACCACATTTCAACTACTAAATTAATACTAAACGGTTTCGGCAGTCTTGAAAAAGTTCTCAAAAGGAAGCGCCGCATGAGCATCTACAGTTTCGGTCCGTTTTGCCTCGACCCCGAACGCCTGCTGCTGACGCTAGCGGGCGAGCCGGTCGCGCTGGGTCCCAAAGTGGTGGAGACGCTGCTTGCGCTCATCGAGCGTCCGGGCGAAACGCTCACGAAGAACGAGCTGCTCGACCGGATCTGGCCCGAGGGCTTCATTGAAGAGAGCAGTCTCGCGCAAAACATCTACGTCATTCGTAAAGTCTTGCGCGCCCATTGGACCGACGCCATTCAAACGGTCCCGCGCCGCGGGTACCGCTTCGCGGGTGACGTCGTACGGAACGCCGTGCCGGCGCAAGCGAAACGGCGGACCATCCCGCGCTTCTTTTATGGAACGGCTGCCGCAGCGCTGGCGCTCGCGTTCAGCCTCGGATTGATGCACGAGACCGCCCGCTCGCAAGCGCAGCAGTTCAGTGCGCCCGCCGCGCGGCTCTTCGCCGTCGGCACCTACTATTGGAAGCAGCGCACCGAGAGCGGCGTGCAAAAGAGCATCCACTATTTTACGGCCGTCATCAAAACGGATCCCAAGAACGCACGCGGATATGCGGCACTGGCGCAGGCCTACGCGATCGCCGCCGACTACGGCTACGGGTCGCTTAAACCCAAGCAATCCTACGCACGGGCCCGCACGATCGCGCGCCGGGCAGTGGCCATGGATACGAATTTGGCCGAAGCGCACGCGGCGCTCGGAATTGCCGAGGACGTGGCTGGCTCGCGGACGGCCGCGCGCGAGCAATTCTACAAGGCCGTCCAGCTCGATCCGAACTACGCCACGGCCCACCAATGGTACGGATCGGCCTTGCTGGAGCAGGGACGGCCGCGCGAGGCGCTGGCCGAACTGCAAAAAGCCTTACAGCTGGATCCGGTTTCCGTGGCGACACTGGCCTGGCTCTCCAGCGCCGCCTACCTCTCCCGGGATTATGCTCAAGCGATTGCCTATGCCCGGCAGACGCTGGAATTCGCTCCCCAGCGTCGCGACGCGTACTTCACCCTGGGTCTAGGATACGAGGCGTTGGGCAACTACCGGGGAGCCGTCGAGGCCTATCGCGGGTATGCTCAGCGGTGCGCCGGGTGCCGGTTCGAGGCCGCCGCCCTGCTCGCCCACGCCTATGCCCGATGGGGCGATTACCGGAGGGCCCTCCAGCAACTGAGCCTAGCCAGCCACAAACGCGGCATGGGAGCGCCGGACCCGGGAGACCTGGCGGTGGCTCTGGTTGCCTTGAACCGCCGGTCCGACGCGCTGGCGGCGCTCAAGGCTGCCACTCGCGGTGAGACGGCCACACTCGGGCTCGACCCGCGCCTCGACCCGATCCGCCGGGATCCCGCCTTCAGAAAATATTTTCGCGCCCCGGCCTAAAAGGGGTTGACTTCGCTTCTTCTTGTGCTATTATACTAGCGTACTAGTACAACAGTGTACTAGTAGTTAAGGAGAAGAAGACATGACGTTCCCCATCAATTTCCAAGAGGCGTCCGAGCGGCGCACCCCCTCGTTCCCGCTCTCGAACCAAAGCGGTCTGTTCCTCGGCTGGGGTCCGAAGCTGTAAAGGCGACCTGATGCCGGCAATTTTCACGGTAGACCCGCGCAGCGGCGTTCCGATCTACCTGCAACTCATCGAACAAGTCAAGCGCTCAGTCGCCCTCGGCGTGCTGTCTCCAGGGGAGCAGCTCCCGACCGTCAAGCAACTGGCACTCGACCTGACCATCAACGCGAACACCGTGGCGCGGGCGTACCGCGACCTCGAGCGCGATGAGGTCATCGAAACCGCCCCCGGCCGCGGATCGTTTGTCCGCGCCGACGGCGTAGCTCACCAGGTAGGCGCGGCGGGAGACGTGGTCGCTGAAGCAGTCACGCAGGCCGTTCGTGAAGCCAAGTCCTTAGGATTGCCCGCCGGCAAAGTACGCCAACTTTTTGAAGCCGCCGTCGCGCGGTGGTTTCCGGAGGAAAAATGAGCACCATCTCCATCCAGCGCTTGAGCAAGTCGTACGGAAATTTTATGGCCGTAGACGACGTGACCATCGACATCCCGAGCGGTTCCGTCTTCGGTTTGCTCGGCCCCAACGGGGCCGGCAAGACGACAACGTTCAAATGTTTGCTCGGACTGGCGCGCCCGACTCTCGGCACCATCCGTTTCGACGGGCAGCCGCTGACGCCGCCGCTCTTCGAAAGTATCGCCTACATTCCGGAGCGCAGCGTTCTCTATGACTGGATGAGCGCGGCCGAACATCTGGAGATGCAGCGCCGCACCTTCGCGCGCTATGACGCAGCGCGAGCCAAAGATTTGATGGCGCTTTTCAGCCTGGATCCCCGCAAACGCGTACGGGCGATGTCCAAGGGCATGCGCAGCGCGCTCGCGATCGTGATGGCGTTCGCCACTCATCCCGAGACGCTTATCCTGGACGAGCCGACCAGCGGACTCGATCCGGTGAATCAGCGCGCGGTCCTCAACCTTATTATCGAAGCGGCGGCGCAGGGCGCGACCGTGGTTCTTTCTTCGCATCAGATCGGACAAGTGGAGCGCGCCGCCGATCACATCGCGGTGCTTCAGCGCGGCAAAGTCGTCTTGGGCGGCGCGGTTGACGATCTGAAGTCCGACCGCAAGATCGTCGAAGGCGTGTTCGTCTCCGAAACGATCGCCCTCGACGGATTGCGCCGCGACTCGCGGATCGAGCGGCTCGACCAATCCGGCCGCATTCTGCGGCTCACGGTCACCGCCGATGGCGCGGGGCTGGCCGAGACACTGTCGCAGATGGGTGCGCAGAGCGTGCGCATCGTGGACCTGAACTTGGAGGATATCTTCCTGAACGCCGTCTCGCCTGGTACGGCGACCGCCGACGTGGTGGAAGCCCGCTAATGTTTTACTACGCTGAATATTTGCGCGGCATGCGCGCGCTGCGCGTCATGGCGATCATCTTGGGCGTCTTTGTCGCGATCGCGATCCTCATTCGTCTGTGGGCGTTCAGCGAGCACAGCCCCGAGTCGGTGGCGACCGCGTTGCAATCTTCACCAACGGCCCACGTTACGACCAAAACGCTGGCGGACGGCACGGTCGAAACGATTGTCGACGATCCCGCGGCTCATGTGCATGCGGTCATCGACCGGCACGGACGCGGCTTTCGCATGGACGCCACCATGCCGAGCTCCATGGCGCCCACCCAGCACGTCCATATCTCGATGGGCAGCAGCGACGTCATCCGGAACCACAAGACCGGCATGACGCATCTCGTCATCCGGAACGACCTGGACGCCAACATTCCCGTCAGCATCCTGTTTGCAATCGCCGAAGGGTTCGCTTTGATCACGGCGACGATGCTCGGCGGAGCATTGGCCAAGGAAAACGACGGACATCTTGAGATCGCGTGGACCAAACCGGTTGCGCGTGAAAAGTTGGCGCTGGCATCCATCGGCGTCGACATGGCCACGATTCTCGTCTCGCAGCTCGCAACAGTGCTGCTGATCGTCCTGGTCTGCGCGATGTTTATCATGCCCACGTTCTCCACCGACGCGCTGACGCTGCCGGCTGTCTTGCTGACGCTGCTCGGACCCTTGGCGTGGTATGCCTGCCTGACGGCCTTTAGCGCCTCGCTAAAACGCGGACTTGGCATGGTGGTCGGTTTGGGCTGGCTCGCGGCGATCGCAATTCCGGGTATCGAGCAAGCCACCGCGTTTTCGACCAACGACGTAGGCCTGGCTATTCACGGTGTGTTCAAGGCCCTGACGTACATCGATCCGATCCAATACGTTCACATCTCGTTCCACGCGTCGGCCGGCGGCCCGGGTATGCGATCGATGCCGGCCGACCCGCTCGGCATGTCCGTTGTGCTGCTGCTCGTGCTGACCGCCGCCTATGTTGCGGCAGCGGTGCTGCAGTGGCGGCGGGTGGAGGCGTAAGACATGTATTATTACGTTGAATATCTGCGAGCGTACCGCGCGCTGCGCGTCATCGCGATCATCTTGGCGGTTTCCCTCGCGCTAACGGTGCTCTTCCGCCTTTGGGCGTTCAGCGCCAGCACGCCGGAGAAGCTGGCCCAATCGCTGCAGTCGTCACCGACCGCGCACGTGACTACGAGCCGGCTGGCCGACGGCACGTTGCGCACGGTTGTCGACGATCCGGTCAAGGACACTCACGCAGTCATCGAGCGGCGCGGCCAAACGTTCCGTATGGACGCAACTGTGCCGAGCGCGGATGCTCCGCGCCACAATCACTTTTCGGTCGGCACGTTCGTGATCGACAAAAAGCAAAACGGCGGCACGGCGCACGTGATCGCGAACTACGACATGGACGTGCAAATCGGGCTGGGAGAATTCTTCGCCGTCTCGTCCATTATCGGCCTTATCACCGCGACGATGCTCGGCGGTGCGCTTGCCAAGGAAAACGAATCGCATCTGGAGCTGGCCTGGAGCAAGCCCGTCTCACGCGACCGGCTGGCGCTGGCGTCGATCGCCGTCGACATGGCGGCAATCGTCATCTCGCAGCTCGTGACCGTTGTGCTCGCCCTGCTCCTCATGCTGATGTTCGTCACGCCGCACGTGTTCGTGAATGCGCTGACGCCCAGTGCTATCGCGCTGTCGCTGCTGGGTCCACTCGCGTGGTATGCCTGTCTGACGGCGTTCAGCGCTTCGCTCAAACGGGGTCTTGGACTGGTGGTCGGCCTGGGCTGGCTGGCCGCGATCGTCGTGCCCGCCGTTGCAACCGGAACGTCGCTCAGCTCGGTGACCGCGATTCAGGCCATACATGCCGTTTTCCAGGCGGCTTCCTACATCGACCCTATCTCGTATCTTTCGTTTCACGGATCGGTTTCGGGCAGCGGTCTGACGCTCCGTACTTCAATTGGTACCCTCGGAATATCCGCTCTCGCACTTTTCTTTCTGACCATCGCGTACGTTGCGGCCGCAGTACTGCAGTGGCGCCGCGTGGAGGCTTAACATCATGGATCTATTCGGACTGAAGTTTTCCATCGCGCTCGGCGCCTGGCGCCTGCGGTTCGTGCTGATGCTGGAAGACGCCGAGGCGGCGCCCAAGCATCCGCAGGCTGCACCGGCTCCGCGCGTCGCCTCGATGCACAGCCTTCTGAATTGAGCTACAAAAGAAACGTCGTCGGGTGTGACGCGGCGGTATACTTGAACGTACCGCCGGTCGCCGTATAAAAATAGAGATTCGGATCGATCGGGTCGCCGGTAAAGCTGAATTGAAACGACCCGACGATCGTGTCGTAGCTAACGGGTGTTTGCAAGGCTGAGAGTGTGGCCAGCCGGTTCGTCGCGTTGTTGCGGCGCGAGGCCGAGATGACGATCTGCGCGGCGGCATAAGCAAAAGCCGAGATAGCCGTCACCGTCGCGCGCGCGCGGAAATCCGTCAGAACGTTCGCGACGTCGGGCGCTCGCTCGATCGGCGGGAATGACGTCGATACGAGCGCGGCGCCGAGCGCGTCCGCGTACTTGTCGAGCGTGGCTTGGTTGAAGAAGCCCTCCGCCGCGCCGAACGATCCCGCATATCCCGCGGCCTTGAGTGCGGGAATCAGCGGGCCGAGGCCCTTGGTTTCGCCGCAGAGATACAGGTAGTCGGGTTTTTTCGCCACGATCTCTTTGGCCGCAGCGCCGTAATCCGGCTTGTCCCAGGCAAAACTATAGGTGTCCGCTTTGATCCCGAGCGCCGAAGCTTGATCGCGGAAGCCTTGCGCTACATCCGGGCCGTAATCGCCGTCCTGCGTTACCGCGATCGCGTATTTCGGCCGCGCGCGTTTGGCGAGAAAGCGCGCAAAGAGCGAGCCTTCGGTGCCGTCCTTGGTCGGCAACCGCCAGACGTTGCGATAACCGCGATCCGTAATCGAATTCGCCGTTGAGGCCGACACGATCAGCGGCATTTGCGCATTTGCAATTGTGGGCAGCGCGGCCGTCGTGAGCTTACCGTCCAGTCCGCCGATCATCGCCACGATGGACGGATCCGCCGCCGCGAACTGCGCGTTCTCGATCATCTGCGCAAGCGCGTCCTGGTCGTCGAACGAGCGGTAGGCATAGGCCGTGCCGAACGAACCGATGGTATTGTTGGTTTCGTTTATCGCGGCTTGCACGCCGTCGAGGAGCTGAAGGCCGGCGTCGCTGCGCGGACCGGAGAGCGGCGCCGCAACGCCAATGGTTATTTGCTGTTGGAAGCTCTGGGCGCGCGCGCGCGCGCCGGAGAGCAGCCAAGCCGCCCCGGCGGCAGTCCCTAGGAAATGCCGTCGCCTCATCGCTATGCCAACGTAAACGCGGCCAGCGTCGTCGCCAGAAAGACCACGGAGAACGCCATGTTCGCGGTAAAGACGCGGTCGTTCAACGCGAAGATGTTCTCGACGGTAGCCAGCAAGCGGCCCTCATAGATCAGCAGTCCGATGGCCGCGAGAATTCCGAGCGCGTACAGCGCGCCGGCACGTTCGAAGATTCCCGCCGCGGTCAGCAGCGCAGCCATGAGCATGTGCAGCCACATCGCAAGTCTGCGGGCTCCGGTTTCGCCGAAGCGCGCCGGCAGCGACCGGATAGCTTGCGTGCGATCGACCTGCAGATCCATCAGCGCGTAGAGAATGTCGAAGCCGGCAACCCAGACGGTTACCGCCAGAAACAACAGTATCGCCGCAACGTCGACCGTTCCGCGGATAGCGATGAACGCGCCCAACGGCGCCAGCGCGTCCACCGCGCCTAAGACGAAGTGCGTCGACCACGTAAAGCGTTTGCACAGCGGATAGAAGAGTGCACCCAGCGCCGCAACCGGCAGCAGTTTCACGCACAGCGGATTGAGCTGCCAGGCCGCGATAACGAGTACTGCGATTCCGATGAGCGCCGCCCACAGCATGACCGACGGCGCGAGGCGGCCGCTGGGAATCGCGCGGCCGGCGGTGCGCGGATTGCGTGCGTCGATTGCGCGGTCGAAGTAGCGGTTGGCCGCCATCGCCGCGGTGCGCGCTCCCAAGACCGCAAGCGTTATCCAAATCAATGCGTGGGCACTCGGCAAGCCGTGCGCGGCAAAGATCGCACCCGTATAGGCGAAGGGCAACGCGAAGAGCGTATGCTCGACGCGAATCTCTTTGAGAAAAGTGAGCAGACTCTTCAGCCTTGGCCCGACCAATCGTCGGGCTGCAGCGCGCGTTCGATGCGATCCAATCCGTATTCTTTCCAGCGTTTGTCGACGAGCTCGCGCGTGCTCTCGTCCATAATCATGTCCGGCGGCCACTGGCGCGTATAGCCTTCGGCCGCGCTCTTGCGCGTGGCGTCGACGCCGATCTTCATGCCGAGTGCCGGCGTGTACGACGCGTGATCGAGGTCGTCGACCGGTCCGGGCATCATCACGACGTCGTGCTGCGCATCTAAATTGTTCAGCACGAACCAGGCCACCGTGCGCGCGTTCTGTACGTCCACGTCTTCGTCGACGATAACGAGCACGCGCGTGAGCATCATCATGTGTCCGAGGCCCCAAAGCGCGTTCATGACTTTTTTCCCTTGGCCCGGATACGATTTTCTGATCGAGACGATCGCCAGATTTTGAAAGCCGCCTTCGACCGGCAAGTTCATGTCGACTATCTCGGGCACCACCATCTGCAGCAGCGGGAGAAAGATTCTTTCGGTCGCTTTGCCCAGCCAGGCGTCTTCCATCGGCGGTTTGCCTACCACGGTGGCCGGATAGATCGGTTTGCGGCGATGCGTCACGCACTGCACGTGAAACGTCGGATACTGATCGGCCAGACTGTAGACGCCGGTGTGATCGCCGAACGGTCCTTCCGTGCGCAGATCGGTGTTGTCCACGTATCCTTCGAGCACGAACTCGGCGTCGGCCGGCACTTTGAGATCGACGGTCTTGCACGCGACCAGCTTGACCGGTTTTCCGCGGAGCAACCCCGCGAACAGAAACTCGTCGACCACCGGCGGGAGCGGCGCGGTTGCGGCGTACGTCAGCACGGGATCGGATCCGATTGCGACGGCTACCGGAATGCGATCTCCCCACGCGGCTGCGTGCGCGCGGCCTTGTTTGTGCCGCTGCCAGTGCATCGCGGTTTCGCGCGGGCCGTAGACTTGCATGCGATACATGCCGACATTGAAGCGACCGCTCTTGGGATCTTTCGTGACGACCAGCGGCAGCGTGATGAACGGTCCGGCATCCATCGGCCACGTCGTCAAGACGGGCAACTGGGTGAGATCGGGTTGGTCGAGGACGACATCTTGGCAGCTGCCCGACGAAACCGTCTTCGGTAGGGCGGCAGCCAGCGGCGCGAGCGACAAGAGTTTTCCGATCTTTTCCATCGCCGATTCGGGCAGCGAGAGATCGAGCAGCTTGCGAATGCGGTCGCCGGCTTCGTCGAGCGTGGCGCCGCCCAGCGCCATCGCCATGCGGCGCCGCGTGCCGAATTGATTCGTCAAGACCCCAAACGACGATCCGCGAACGTTCGTGAACAGCAGCGCCGGGCCGCCGCGTTTGACGACGCGGTCCGTGATCGCGCTGATCTCCAGGTTGGGATCGACTTGGACGTCCACGCGGTGCAGCTCGCCGGCGCGATCCAGCGCATCGACGAAATCGCTCAGTGAGTCGTACGTCATGTTATTCGAATCCCATGCGCCGCATCAGCGTGCGGTCGCGCAGACGTTCGGGGAACAGGGTGAACGTCCGGCGCATCCATCCCGCCGGAGCGCCGATGGCGTAGCGCGCTCGCGGTCTTTTTGCCGTCAGGGCGTGCAGCACGGTTTCGGCAACTGCGTTGGGATCGAGGCCGTTCTTTTCCGCGTCTTGCGTTATTTTCAGGAGCGTCTCGATCTTCGGCGCGTAATAGTCGTGCGCTTCTTGCGGCGCACGCTGCATGAGCGCGTTTCTGCTGCTGCGGCCTTTCTCCCAGATCGGTGTGTTGACGTTGCCGGGCTGCACGACGGAAACCCAAACGCCCGACCCGCGCAGCTCCATGCGCAGCGCGTCGCTCGCCGACTCCAGCGCAAACTTCGAGGAACTGTACGCCCCAACGAACGGCGCGGCGATCTGTCCGGAAACCGAACTCATGAAAACGATCCGCCCCTTCGCCGCGCGCAGCATCGGCAAGAACGCCTGCGTCACCGCCAGCGCGCCGAAAAAATTCACGTCGAACCCGCGGCGCAGCTCGTCGATCGGCAAGAACTCGAGTGGACCGGGTACTGCGATGCCCGCATTGTTGACGACGCCGCGCAGCGGCAGGCCGCTTTCATGAACGGCGTGCGCGGCGTCGCGGATCTGCTCCGCGTCGGTGACGTCCAATTGCAGTGCGGCGACGCCGGGCAGCGCCGACAACCGCTGCGAATCCGCATCGCTGCGCACTCCCGCGAACACGGTGAAGCCCCTACGCGCGAGCAGCGCGCTGGTGGCGTAACCGATTCCGGTGGACGCACCGGTAACGAGTACGGCTTGCTTCAAGGAGCCGGCGTCGGAGCGGCCCAGATCGTGTGGCCGCCCTCGTCGTACATCCACGCCGACGGAGAGCCGCCTTTGTCGGCGTCGAGCCCTAAGCCCATGCGGCCGCGCTTCTGATACCAAAAGTAGATTGCGGCGCCGAGCTTACGTGATGTTCCGTACGCATAGCCGACGCCCAAGTCTTCGTCGCCGTATCCGCGCCCGAAGTACAAACCGTCGGTTCCCAACTGCGTTTGGTAGTGGTTAGCTCCGTAGATGATCAGTTCGGTGGTCGTAGTTTTGTGGCGCACGGGCGCGAGCTCGGCGAGCAGCTTGCCGCTCGCATCGACCAGGCGGAAGTCACGCGCCGTGACGACGCCGCTACTTGCGGCCTGCACCGGCCGGACCAATTGCTGCGAGAGCATGCCGCCGGCAAAACCGGCGAGCACGGCAAAGAACAGCGGCACGATTTGAAAGCGAGAGCTCATGGCGACTCCCTTATATAAATGAAGCAAAGAGAAAAGGCCCGCAATTGCGGGCCTTTCGACTTCGCGATTCGATGCTCGAATCGCTTTGCTCAGGACTAAAACCTATTCGCGCCGCCGTGGCCTGCGAGGCCTGCGTCCGCCTCCGCCGCCGCCGAATCCGCCGCCCGAGCGCATCGGCTCCGGCTCGTCCACTGCGCCGTTCCCGGCGGCGCCGGCCAGCACGGCCTTGCGCGAGAGGTTGATCCGGCCTTGGCCATCGACCTCCATCACTTTGACCATGATCTGGTCGCCGACTTTGACGACGTCTTCGACTTTTTCGACTCGAGCCGGCGCGAGCTGGCTGATGTGCACCAGGCCTTCTTTGCCGGGCAGAATCTTCACGAACGCGCCGATGGCGATGATCCGCGTCACTTCGCCCATGTAGGTCTCGCCGACGACGATGTCTTTGGTGATCGCCTCGACCTGCGCGCGGGCCTTTTCGGCCGACTCGCCGTCGAGCGCGGTGATGTAGACCTTGCCGTCGTCCTCGATGTCCATCTTCTCGATGCCGGTTTCCTCGATGATCTTGTTGATGATCTTTCCGCCGGGACCGATGACGTCTTTGATCTTGGCCGGATCGATCTGCACGACGATCATGCGCGGCGCATACTTCGAGAGCTCCGTGCGCGGTTCGGCGATCGTTTCGGCCAGTTTGTCGATAATGAACAGGCGCGACTTCTTGGCCTCGGCCATGGCTTCGCGCATGATCTGCACGGTGACGCCTTGGACTTTGATGTCCATCTGAATCGCGGTGATGCCTTTTTTGGTGCCCGCGACCTTGAAGTCCATCTCGCCGAGCGAGTCTTCCATGCCTTGGATGTCGGTGAGAATTGCGTACTTGTCGCCTTTGAGAATCAATCCCATGGCGACGCCGGCGACGTGTTCGCGAATCGGAACGCCGGCGTCCATGAGCGCGAGCGTGCTGCCGCACACCGACGCCATCGACGACGAACCGTTCGATTCGAGCACTTCGCTGATCAGACGCAACGTGTAAGGAAACTCTTCCTTGAGCGGCAGCACCGGCACGAGCGCACGCTCCGCCAAGTGGCCGTGACCGATTTCGCGCCGGCCGGGTCCGCGCATCGGGCGCGTCTCGCCGACCGAAAACGGCGGGAAGTTGTAGAAGTGCATGTAGCGTTTGCGCTCACCCAACTCCAGGATACCGTCGAGCCGCTGCGCGTCGCTGATAGACCCGAGCGTCGCTGCGGTGAAGACCTGGGTTTGGCCGCGCGTGAAGACGCCCGAGCCGTGAACGCGCGGAACGTAGTGCACTTTGCACCAGATCTCGCGGATCTCGTCGGGCTTGCGGCCGTCGGGACGAATCTTTTCGTCCACGACCATGACGCGCAGTTCGTCCTCTTCCATAGACTTGAGGATCTTGCTGAAGTCTTTGGCCAGAACGGGATCTTCCAGCAGCGCTTTCACGGCCGGATCGTCGCACCGCGCGATGGCTTGATCGACCGTGATTTTGCCGAGCGTCTCTTCGCGCGCCAGCTTTTCGGTGACGCGCATGCCCTTGGCGACGTCGTCCTTGAACGTCTTGCGCATCCATTTTTCGAGATCGCTGTTGACGCGCAGCAGCGGAAACTCGCGTTTGGCCTTGCCGCATTTCTTCGCGAGCTTGTCGATCGCGGCGACGATCAGTTTGATCTGTTCGTGCGCAAATTCGATCGCGCCGAGGAACTCGTCCTCGCTAATTTCGTTGCCGCCGCCTTCGACCATCATGACGGCGTCGGCGGTGCCGGCGACGACGAGGTCCATGCCGCCGGTTTCGTATTGCGGCAGCGTCGGATTGCAGATGTACGCACCGCTTTCATCGCGTCCGACGCGAACCGCGGCGACCGTCTTGTCGAACGGAATGTCGGAGAGCGCGAGCGCGGCGCCCGCGGCGCAAACGCCCAGGACGTCGGCATCGAGCTCACGATCGATCGAAAGCACGTTGGCGACGATTTGGATGTCGTTGCGGAAACCGTCGGGGAAGAGCGGCCGGATTGGGCGATCGATTTGACGCGAGCTCAGCACGCCGTGTTCGGACGGACGGCCCTCGCGTTTAATGTAGCCGCCCGGAATTTTTCCGGCAGCGTACATCTTTTCTTCGAAGTCGCAGGTTAAGGGGAAAAAGTCGATGCCTTCGCGAGGTTTCTCGGAGGCGGTGGCGGCGCAGAGCACGACATTTTGGTCACCATAACGGACCAGGGCGGAGCCGTTCGCTTGCTTCGCGAGCTCGCCGGTCTCGATGGTCATCGTGCGCCCGCCGATCTCTAATGAGACGGATTCAGGCACAAATTACTCCTAATTATTCTTGTTATCGTTGTATTATGAGGCCATCCCGGTTCGGGACGGCGCCCCAATCGCCCTGGCTCTAACGCCGGCGCGGGCGCGACCGGTAGACGACTCGCGCCTTGGGCGGCTCGATGCTGGCTTCGGGAAAGAGCGGATTCTTCGAACGGTCCAAGCGCTTGCCGAGCAGATACTCGATCTGTTTCATCAGCGGCTCTTCGTCTGAGGACACAAAGGTGATCGCGTCGCCCGTCGACTTCGCGCGCGCGGTACGCCCGATGCGATGTACGTAATCTTCGGCGGCTCGCGGCACGTCGTAGTTGACGACGTGACCGAGCTCCAGGATGTCGATGCCGCGCGCCGCGATGTCGGTCGCGACCAAAACGCGGTGCTTGCCGCGTTTGAAATTTTCCAACGCGCGGGTGCGCTGCGACTGCGAGCGATCGCCGTGGATCAGATCGGACGGGATGCGATGTTTTTCAAGCGCAGCTGCCAGCCGGTTCGCACGCGCTTTGGTGCGCGTGAACGCGATGGCCGAATAGATCGTGTTGTCTTTGAGCAGCTCCAGGAACAGATCGGTTTTCTTTTCGTTCGGCACCGCGTACACCGTCTGCGTCAGGCCGGCAACCGGAGAGGCCTTGGCAGCCAATTCCACGCGAGCCGGATCGTGCAGCATCTCGCGGATCAATCCGGAGATCATGGGCGGCAGCGTTGCCGAGAAGAAGAACGTTTGCCGCTTCGGCGAGACGAACCGTACGATACGCCGGACAGCGGGCAAGAAACCCATGTCGAGCATGCGGTCGGCTTCGTCGAGCACGAGCATGGATACGTCGTTCAGTTTGGCCGTGCCGCGCTCGATGTGATCGAGCAGGCGGCCGGGCGTCGCGACGATGACGTCGCTGCCGCGTTTGAAGGCCGTGGCCTGCGGACCGAATCCGACGCCGCCGTAGACTGCGGCGACGCGAATAGTCGTGTGTTTGGCGAGCGCGCTCAAGTGGGTTGCAATTTGCTCCGCCAGTTCGCGCGTCGGAGCCAGGATCAACGCACGTGTTTTCCCGCGCGGCAGATCGATAAGTTTGTTGAGGATCGGCAGGCCGAAGGCGGCCGATTTTCCGCTGCCGGTTTCGGCGCTCGCGAGCACGTCGCGGCCGGCCAGCGCCGGCGGGATAGACATGATTTGAATGGGCGTCGGTTCGGTGAATTTGAGGTCGTGGACGGCACGCAGCAACGCCGGCTGCAAGCCCAATTGGTCGAATGTGTTGATGGTGGACGATCTTTCGGTTAGAGAGCGCGGCTCAATCGTAAACGAAGGATCGCGCGGGGTGGCCTTCACTATGGCACACAACCGCCGTACGCGTCAAACGCAAAGGTCGCTACGGCGTGGGAATTGCGAAGATCGTGCCGTTTCCGCCTCCCTTGGTGCCGTCCACCGAATCGTCGGTCGTTCCGCCGTACACCGTCATGCCGTAGATCAAGCCGTTGAAGATGATGACGTTGTCGATCGGCTTGGCTCCGTCGCCGTTCTTTCCGGTGAAGTGATAGATCACTTGGTACGACGACGGAACGCCCGGCATGAAGCGGAAGACCGTGCCGTCATCGTCGCTCGACCCGCCGTAGGCGGTCGTGCCGTAGAGATAGCCGCTGGTCGAATCATAGTAGAGCGAACCGAACGGATCTGCGCCGTCGTTGTTGTCCAATCCCTGGAAAGCATAGAAGACGCTGTATGCTCCGGTGCCGTCGTACTGACCCGCGGTTTGATGCGGCACCACTTTGAAGATCGCGCCGTCGCCGTTGCCGCTTCCGCAATGATTGCTGTCGCCGCCGGTGCCGGCGCCGCCGCATTGCGTCAGACCGTACAGAACCGTCTGTCCGCCTTCCGTCACGGCGGTGAGATATCCGTGATCCGAAAAGAACGCATCCGGTCCGCCGCCGCTGAATGCGTGCACGACGTTGAGCACCGGCTGCGCCTGCGGAATGCCGTTCACGTATGAAAGGACGAGCGAGAAAACCGTTCCCCCGCCGCCGGCGCCGTCGGTGCGCGAGATTCCCCACAGCGTTGTCCCAAGTTGAATGATGCGCCCGTGCGGCTCCGTGCCTTCGCTTTTCGCGAAGTCATGAATATCGTAATACGTCGAACCGCTGGGCGTGATCGCGTAGATCTGTCCCTTACCGTTAGCGCCGCCTTTAGCGGTTTGGCCGTACAGCACGTTACCGAACTGTTGATCGAGCGTGAGCGAACTGTGCTGCTCCGCTCCCTGTGCAGGCCCGCCGGCAAACGCCAGCACGATCGACGGCGTGCCTCCGGGAACGAGCGCGTGAATGTCGCCGGAGTTATACGACGTTCCGGAGTCGCTGACGCCTTGCGTCGTAAAATACAGCGAGCCGTTGATCGGAACCATCGCGTCGTGCCGTGGATCGCAGCCGTCGGAACCGCCGAACTTGTAGACCAGCTGGTAACTCGTTCCGAAGTTCAAGCCGGTGCTGAAGACCGTGCCGCATTCGTGGTCGCCGCCCGCCGCCGTGCGGCCATAGAGCATCGGCGTTTGCCCGGCGACCAGCGTCAGCGAGCCTTTGGGCAGCGCGCCGTCTTTAGGCGGCGACGTCGGCAGTTCGTTCGCTTGCGTGTAGTTATGAAACATGTACTTCGTGTAGTTTTGGTGCGAGAAGACGGCGTCGACCGGCGGCGGCGTCGAGCGCGGCGTAGGAGCGGCTCCCGGCAGCGATGGCAGCGACGATGATCCGCCGTTGCAGCCGGTGGCGGCCGCGGTCAAAACCAGCGCGCAAAAGACCAGCCGGAGTTTCATTCTTTCAGTGCGTCGATGCTCAGACTCAAACCATAGGTTGATGTGGCGTGATGATGCTCCATCGTACCGATCAGCGTGATGTGGGGCGCAATCGAAAGCGCGGCGTCGGCGTCAATGTAGCGTCCCATTTCAACCGGATCGGTTTCGCGGCGGTAGATTACGTCGAAGCGGGTCCGTCTTCCGCCATAGTACGTCAGCCAGGCGACGTCGCGGCCGAACGAAGGTCCGAGATCGCTTTGGCTCACGCCGGCGGCGGTGTCGCGCAGCGATAGCGTCCACGCGCGCAGGCGCCAGTCGCGCGCGATCGGCCAGTCGATCGCGACGCCGTTGCCGTTCAGGCGCGTCGTCGGAAGCGCCGTGGTGTATTTTTCGGTGTACGCAGTCAGCTCGGCTACGAATCCGCCCGGCGAGTGATAGAGCAGCGAGCCCTGCGTAAGATTGCTTCGGTTGAGAACGAGTCCGGGAATCGGATCGCCAAAAAACTGGTCGCTCACCGACGGTGTGTCTTCGACGTTGCCGCGCGTGGCTTGGAGTGCGAAGCGATCGCCGAGCTGCCAAACGGCGCCGAGCGAAACCGCGACTCCGTTGGCGTGCTGACTCACGCCCGCCGGCACTTTGTGCGTTACGCCCGCGTCGAAGAGCCCGTACCACGCGGCCGAAGCCAACGCCGAAAACCGGTTGCCGTTGTAGGTTTCGCTTGCGAAGATCCGGCTTTCGTTCGCCACGCCGCTGTACACTTTAGGATTGTAATTGCGCACGCCGGTGTCGCGCGTCAGCTTCACGCCGATGTCGTTCCCGAAGAGTGCGCCGTCGTTGCGCAGCCGGAACTCGCCCACGACTTCGCTGTCGTACTCCAAGTAATCGTTCAACTTATTCTTGGTCTTACGCTTGGCTTTGAGTTCGAACGTGGCCGTCGAGCCGAGCCATGGCTCGTCGAGCCGCAGCTCCGAGCTCGATTCGTTGCTGAGCGCCGGCGTGCTGCCGGACGAGTCGGTGAGAAAACTGTTTGCGGCTTTGAAAAAAATCGTGCCTGCGCCCATCGAACTGCGCGACACCAAATCGAACCGCGAGATCTGCGTCAGATCGCCGCTACTGGTGCCGTATCCCAGCGCCTCGTCGCCCAAACGGCCTTGCACCGAGGCGATCTGCAGCGAACCGCCGCCGGCTTGCCCGACGCTGCCCTCGGCGCGATCGAAACCGAGCGTGTAATGCCCGGCCGCGCCGCTCGTGTAGCGATAAGCATGGAACGCGTCGGCAATGCCGCCGAACGACAGATAGTGCGCGGGCACCTGATCGAATGAGGTGCCGTTGCTCTCGAGCGCGTTCGCGCTGCCGCTCAAGCCGCGATCGCCGACCGAAATGCTGCCGCCGCCTTGTATTACGGCGAACGGCACGAGTCCGAACGCGTACCCGGCGTCCTGATAGGGGAGGACCGCCAAATCCGCGCCTTCGATCTTGGGCGGGCCTTTGGTGTCGCGTGGATACAGCACGATCGTGCGCGAGAGATCGAGAAACCGCAACGTTTGCGTTTGATAGCCGGACGCGCCGATGCTCCAGGTCTCAGGCGGTGAGGAAATGCTTATCGAAAAGCGCCCGTTCTTATCGGTGCGGCCGTGCGCAATCTCGCGCGCGTCCAGCGTGAAGAAGCGCACGTCCGCTTTGTCGATGCCTTTGCCGTCGCGATCGACGACGATGCCGTGGACCTCTTGATCGGCCGCGAGTGCCGCGACCGGCAGCAAGCCGAGCGTCAGCACTGCGGCGATTGCAATAAGACGGATAGCGTTGTTCACGGTCCCTCGAATCTTATTCCGGCGTCAACGTAGCGTGTGTCCCGCCGGCGTTCGGTGCCTACGAACCAGCGCATGCGATCGGCCAGCGGCGCGGAGAGCGATGCGTCAACGTGCCGGTTGGGGAGCGCATCGAGCAAATCCGCGCGGTAGATCCCGTCCAACCGCAGACCGGATGGGTTCTCGTAGGTCAGCCACAGCGAACCCGGCGTGCCCGATTGCGCGGGGCGGCCGAAACGCAGCAGCGATTCGTACGCCTGCGTTTGGTCGTTGAAGTAGAGCGTCCAAGCGCGCAGCGAAATCGCCGGCGCAATCTGCCAACTGAACGAAAAACCTATGGCGCGCACGGTTCCGTTGTCGAGGCTACTCAGGCTTTCGTTCATGGAGGTGACCGAGATCTTCAAGCGGCGCAAATCGGTATAGCTGACGGTCTGCGTAAACTGCGCGTACCGGTCGATGGGCAACGGTCCCGCGGCGACATTTGTGGCGTATGCTTCGAGCAGCGTCGGGAGCCGGAACGAGCCGCCGGCGTAGACCTCGACATTCCATTGCGGCGAGAGATCGTACGATACGTACAGCGACGGCGAAATCGCTTGTGCGCTCATCGGCAGAACAGCTCCGCCGGCTCCGCCGTTGTACGCGATCGTATACGCGCCGATTCCGGCGCGCACGTCGTAGCGATCGCCGTGCGTCTGCGCTCCGACGTCCAGGTGCGTTTGTCCGGCCGTGCCGGCGACGCGCAGGCCGAACGTGTCGGCCGCATAGCGCCCCGTCGACCGGCGGAATCCGAAGTCGCCAAAAACTTGCACGCGCGTTTGCGACGATACGTTCAACTCGCCCGCGACGTCGGTCCATAACGCCGTCAGCGGGCTGCTCGTGTCGTAACCGGCGCGATCGGCGACCAGCGTGGCCGCAAGTGCGGTGTCGCGAATGCGCGTGTACTGTGCGCGAAAACCTTCCATATCTTGCCCGATCGACGTCGGTCCTTGCCTGATGTTCGCGCGAGCCGCCAGGAACGTGCTTTCCAGCGAATCGGTTCCGATCGCCGTCTGCACTTGGGCTGCGGCGCGCGCACGTGTGTCGAACGCATTGCCCGACGTTGCCGCGGCGTATGCTCCGCCCATTCCGGCGAACGCGGCGCGAAACGCCGCCTCTTTTCCGCCGATCGCAAAGGCGTCGAGTCCTTGCTGCGGCAGATCGCTTAGCGAGAAGATGCCGCCGCTCACCTGATCGCCGTAATACGACGTTTCACCGGCTGAAAAAACTTCGGAACGGCGCAGCGTGAAGAGCGGCATCGTCGGAAGGCCCGAGACGTTGGCGACGATGTCGTAATTCGGTATGCCGTCATCTAAGATCACGCCGCCCTGCCGCGAGGCGCCGCGATCGGAGAGACGCGGGCCGGGCAAGAATGCGCGGTTGTCGTTTAGGACGACGAACGGCTGCAGGGAAACCGCGGATTCGGCTCGGCCATATGGCAGCGAACGCAGATCGTCTTGCGACGGGCCCGTTCCGAGCAGTGCCTGGTAGCGGCGGACGATCGCGACCACCGGTTCGGAACCGGCCACGCGTACGATCGCCGGAAGGCAGTAGGCGCAGCTGATGCGGATCGCGTCCGTGCCGCCGGCCTGCAGGGCAAAAGTCCCATCCGCGGCGGTCGTCGTCCGGACGCCGCCTGCCGCCACGGTGGCTCCGGGGATGGGGGCGCCCGTCTGGTCCCGCACCGAACCGACCACCAGCGGCGCGGGCGCCGCGGCGAGGGTAAGCAAGAGGGCCGGAAATGTAAGGAGACGTTTCACGGATTCTTCAGAGATTGGGTTATACTGAGAGCTGATGTCAAGACGATGGTTTCGGCTCTTCGTGCTGCCGGCGGTTTTAGCCGTTTGCACGCTGGCCGCAGCTTATGGATTTGCCGGTGCGCAGTCACTCGAAGCGATGCTCGACGGCGCCCTGCAGCCTTCGGCTGCGCCGGCCCTGCTCGGACCGATCACCGAAAACGGCCGGGTAGGCTGGGCTTGCAAACCTGAGCAGGCCGCCGCCGCCGGCGCTTGGCAAAACGCGGAACTTCCCCGGCCTTAAAATCGTGAGACGGTCCTGGCTGCCGCTGGCGTTGTTCGTCTTCGCTGCTTCTTTCTTGCATGCGCGCGCGCAGATGTATCCGTCCGCGAGGCCGGTGCCGCGCACGACCAGCGTTCCGGCTTTGCGCGCACTGGCGGTTCAGCGCGAAGTCGTCGAGCGGTTTCATTTGGGATTGGCCGCCGAACAGCGCGGCGACTGGCAGTCCGCCGCCGCCGAATTCGAGCGCGTTATTTCGCTGCAGCCGGCTGAACCGCAGAACTCAACTGCGCGTTACGATCTCGCGATCGCTTACGCGAATTTGCACCGCCTCGACGACGCAGCGCGGCAATTGCAAGATGCGATCGCACGCGATCCCGGCTTCTTGGCAGCGATGGCAAACCTGATCGCCGTTGACTTAAATCGCGGCGACCTGCGCGATGCCCGGGCTGTAGCGGATCGCTTCGTCGCCGCCGCTCCCGACTCGGCACGCGCGCTCTACGAACGCGGACTGGTTGCGCTGCGATCGGGCGACAATGCAACGGCAGAGAACGACTTCGGGCGGCTGCTGCACGCGAATCCGGCGTACGCCTACGCTCACTACAATCTTGGTTTGGCGCAAGCGCGCGCCAATCGTTTCGACTCCGCCGAACGTGAATTCGGACTGGCGCTCGATCTGGCTCCGGGATACGCGCGTGCGCGTTTCGCGTTGGGGACGGTTCTGCTGCGTGAAGGGAAACGAACGCAGGCGCGGGTCGCCTTCGACATGGTGGCGGGCGACGCGTCCGGCGATCCGGCCTTACGCAACCTGGCCGTCGCAATGCGCGACGCCATCAAATCCCGCTAGACCTTCAAACTTTCTTCATTCCCGCGATCTAAGCTCTTCCGAAGCTCGCTTTCGGGAGAACGTATGTACAAATACAGGAGTAAGATTGCTGCTTTCGTTCTAGTTGCGATGGCCGCATCGCTGGCAGCCTGCGGCGGTGGCGGCGGCGGCGGCGGATACGGCGGGGGCGGCAACGGCGGGGCCGGTTCGACCGGCGGCAACACCCCGACCGGCGTGGCCGGATTCACCATCGGGTTCGCGCAGCCGGACGGAACGATCGGCGTCGTGAACGATCCGTCGTTCGGAACCGTCGGCGGCTATACGCAAAACATCTACTCACAGACGATTGCATTTGCGCCCGGCACGGTCGTAACGCTCAAGAATCTTTCGGCCGCAACCGATCACACGCTCAACGTCTTAAGCACCAGCAGCTTTCCGGCCAGTCCGTCGCTGCCGACGACGGCATCGGGCGGCTCGACGCTGCAAGCCGGATACACCAGCGGAACCATTCACGGCGGCGCGACGCTGAGCCTGACGCTCGCTACAGCCGGCACGTACTACATCGGCTGCGCTTACCATTATATGGACGCGATCAGCATGCGTGACGTGATCCAAGTCAGCACCACCGCGACGCCTGGTCCGCAGGCGACGCCGCAAGCCGGCGGCGGTGGCGGCGGCATTACCGGGTGCACCGGTCCGTATTGCTAACCCGTTTCAAGCACGCCGGCGCGGCGATCGTATTGACGGTCGCCGCGCTGGCCCTCCCGGCCTCCGCGCGCGAACAGCTGCCGCGACTCGTCGATCAAACGGGGCGCGCTTTTACGTTTGCGTCGTTGGCCGGCACGCCGCTCGTCGTCACCTTCGTGGCGGCGCATTGCACTGACGCCTGTCCGCTGGTCAACGCGCAGTTTGCTCAAGCGGCGCGGCAGCTCGCGAGCGAGCATCGCAGGATACGGCTTCTGACGATAACCCTCGATCCCGAAAACGATCCGCCGTCCGTCATGCGCGCGCTCGCGCACACATTTCGCGCCGATCCGCGCGTCTGGATCGTCGCCGGCGGTACGGTCCGGGACGTGCATCGCGTGATGCAAGGCTTCGGCGTCGTAGCTCAGCGCGGCCGCAAAGGGTACGCCGACGTGCACACGACGTTCGTCTATTTCATCGATGCGCGCGGCTCTTTACGGAAAACGATGCTGGCGTCCACGGATCTCGGCACACAGCTGGTTGCCGAAGTGCACTCGAACTGGCGCACGCTTATGCAATGAGGGCGTTGACATGCATTGCAGTGATCGTGCTGACGGCTTGCACGAACGGCGGTCAGGCCACACCGGCGGCGGGCGGCGGCGGTGCTCAAATCGTGGATGTAAATCTTACGCTCGACGGCAGTTCGCAGACGGCCGCGGGAACGGCCGCCGGTTACGCACCTGCTACTACCAACGTCGCGGTCGGCACCATGCTGCGTTTCGTCAATACGGACGGGTTCGCGCACACTGCGACGCTCATTACGGGAGCGACGACATTTCCGGCGGGATCGCCCTTTACGGCGTCGGCCCAAACGCAGACCGGGAGCGCCATCTCACAAAACTGGAGCAGCGGAACGCTCGCGGCCGGCGCGAGTTCGCAGACCCTGCTGGTCGACCACGCGGGGACGTATTTGTTCGGCTGTTTCTTTCACTACGGTGCGCCGATGCGGGCGGTGATCGTTGCGCACTAAAGTCCGGTTCGCGCTGACGTGGGCACTCGCCGTGTGGTTTGCCTTGGCAATCGGCGGTCAGGCGCGCGCCATTCCACTGTTTGCGCAGCGCTACCGTTTGCAATGCGGAGCATGTCATAGCGTGCTGCCGGAATTGAACACGTTCGGGCTCTCTTTCCGCGAACACGGCTACCAACTGCCGCTTCCCAAACACGGGACGACCGGCGTCGCATTTCGCTACCAGCTCGAGTGGGAGCAAGATCCCGCCGCGGGCACCCGGCGCTTCGCTCCGGGCGGCGTGGTGCTCTCGAACGCGGACATCGGCGCGGTAAGCGCGTTCGTACATTATAACTTGGGCGCGGGCGGCGGTCCGGCGGGATTGTACTTAGGATATCTCGCGACCTACAACGCGCACACGCAATCGCTCTATCGTTTAGGCCTCTTCGAGCTGCCGCTGGCGCAATCGCCCGGCCAGCGGCTCGACGATCTCGCGCCGTACGGCTACTACGGCCTGCACGTCGGCCTCAACGATTTACCGCTGTCGTCGCCACGCTGGGGCGCTCAAGCCGAGCGCAGGATCGGATCGGTTAGCGCCGATCTGACCGTTGCGCTTAGCGAGTTCAAGGGCTCCGCGTACGGCGGCAAACCTGTTCCGACCGGCGAGACGAGCGCCGCGAATTCCCCTGAAATCGGTATGTTCTTGCGTGCGCCGCTAACATCCGGTTTCGAGGCCGGTGGTGATTTCATCACCGGATCGCGTCGAATCGTTCCCGCCGGTCGGAACGCCTTCACCGATTCCTATCAGCGCGCCGGCCTGCTCGCGAACCTGCACCTGCGCAAGTTCGAGCTGCAGGCCGAGCAATGGTGGGGAAGCGATGCGAACTCCGACGGATTCGGAACGCGCACCGGCAGCAGCGGCGGCTACGCGCGCGTCAAGTATTATCTGACGCCGCACGCCTATCTGGGTGTGCGGTACGACGCGCAAGCTGCGCCGTTCATCACGCGCGACGTCGTGTTCTACGCGGCGTTCCACGTGACGCAGCACGCCCGGCTGCTGGTGCAGCAGGTACAGCCCACCGGCGGTCCGGGCCGGCTCGGTGCGGCGCTGACAGTGGGATTTCCCTGGCCGCCGAACTTGTAAGTTCATGAGGATCCTGGTGATCGAGGACAACGCCTCGGTCGCCGCGGCGGTGCGCACGATGCTCGAACGGAGAAAATATGCCGTCGACGTCGCCGCGGATGGTGAAGCGGGCTTGGAGCATTTGCTGCGGCAGGTGTACGATGCGGCGATCGTCGACGTCGTGCTGCCCAAACGCGACGGCTTTGCGCTCGCCAAGGCGGCGCGCGACGCCGGCGTGCAGACGCCCATCCTGATGCTGACGGCACTGGACGCCGTGGAGAACCGCGTTCGCGGATTGGACTGCGGCGCGGACGACTATCTGGTGAAGCCGTTCGTGGAAGAAGAATTGTTCGCGCGGCTGCGCGCCGTTACGCGGCGCGCGGATCGTCCCGTTCGCGAAAAACTTCGCGCGGGCGCGCTGGAGATCGACGCCGCCGGACGCGAGGCGACGGTAGCGGGCAAGCCGCTGCAGTTGGGCGCGACCGAGTTCCGGATGCTGGAGTTTCTGACGCGCAACGCGGGCATCGCTTTTTCGCGCGAACGCCTGCTCGAGCACTTATGGGAGTACGACTTCGAGGGAACGAGCAACATCGTCGACGTCTACGTGAGTCAGCTTCGCCGCAAACTCAAGCGCGCGGGCGCGGGTGAAGTCATTCATACAGTCTGGGGCGTCGGATACAAGTTGGAAGCGTGATCGGCAGGCTCGCGCTCCGGTATCTGCTCGTCTTCGCGATCGTGCTCGCGCTGCTCAGCGCCGGCGCGTATGCGTTCTTGGGACGCGAGTATCAGGCGATGCTGCAGCCGGCGATCGGGACGCCCGAAGCGGCACGTGCCTACGCAACGGCAATGTCGCGCGTGGCGCTGACGATCTTGGCGTTCGACATTCCGCTGCTGGCGCTCGTGGGCGGCGCGTCGTGGCTGTTGGCGCGCGCTTCGCTTGCGCCGCTGCTGGCCGCGCGCGAGCGCGAACGCGAATTTGCAGCCGACGCCGCGCACCGCTTGCGTTCGCCGCTTGCGACGATCGCAGCGGTCGCACAGGCAGCGCGGCCGGAAGCGCCCGACCGCCTTGGGCAAGACTTCGACACAATCGCGCAAGCGGCGCTCGACGCATCGCAAACTGTCGGCGAATTGCTGACGCTGTCGCGGCCGGCTACGTCGCGGCTGCTGCAGCGCGAACCGGTCGACGTCGCGGTGCTGGCCAAGCACGTTTCGAAAGAGTTTGAAGCCCGCGCCGCGCAGCGCGGACTGCTGATTGCCAACCGTGCGCAAAGCGCGATCGTCAACGGCGACGAGCGCCGCCTGCGCGAGCTGCTGCGCACGTTGCTTGAGAACGCGCTGCGGCACGCGCGCAGCGCGATCGTCGTCGACTCGCGCAAGAACGGAAGCAGCGTGGACCTGTTGATCTCCAACGACGGCGACGCGGTCGAGACGGCATACCGGGAGCGGATCTTCGAGCGAGCGTTCAGCGGCGATGGCCAGGGCAGCGGTTTAGGTTTGGCGGTCGTGCGCTGGATCGCGCGCGCACACGAAGGCGACGCATTCGTGCGCGACGACGAGCGCGGCGGCGCGCAGTTCGTTGTGCGTCTGCCGTCCATCGCAGAATAAGGAACGAGGAGACTCGCGCGTTGGCGGGTATCTACGGCCAGATATGCCCGCGCTCTCGCCTGCCCGTCTGACCGAACTCAAGCTGCACGCGAACCTCGTCCGGCAAGGGATCATTCGATCGCTGCTGGCCGCCGGATCGGGACATTCGGCCGGCCCGCTGGATATGGCCGACGTCTTTACGGCGATGTACGAACACGTCTTGCGCCACAAGCCGGATCAGCCCGAGTGGGAGGACCGCGATCGCTTGCTGCTTTCGTGCGGCCACATCGCGCCGGTCCGGTACAGCGCGATGGCCTATGGCGGATACTTTCCGGTCGAGGAACTGCTGACGCTGCGCAAATTCGGTACGCGGCTGCAAGGCCACCCCGAACGCGTGCGTCTGCCCGCGGTGGAAACGACCTCGGGACCGTTGGGCGAAGGGCTGGCGCAAGGCACCGGCATGGCGCTGGCCGCGAAGATGGACGGCAAGGACTGGCGCGTCTACGTCGTGACCTCGGATGCGGAACATCAATGCGGCCTGCATTGGGAGGCGGCGATGACGGCTCCCAAATTCAAGTTGGATAATTTGATCGCGATCGTCGATCGCAATTTCATTCAAATCGACGGCAGCACGGAAGACGTCATGCCGCTCGAACCCTTCGCCGACAAATACCGGGCGTTCAACTGGGAAGTCTTCGAGTGCGACGGCAACGACATCGCGCAGTTCATCGAGACGATGGACAAGGCGCGAGCGGTCAAACGCAAGCCGAGCGTCATCATCGCCAACACGGTGCCCGGCAAAGGCGTCAGTTATATGGAAGGCGACTACACCTGGCACGGTAAGCCGCCCAACAAAGAGCAGGCGGATCAGGCGCTGCGCGAGCTCCAAGCCGAACGGGAACGGATCGCATGAACCTAGCCGTACTGAGTGATCCGCAGAGCGTCAAGCAGGTTCCGACGCGCAACGGCTTCGGTGAGGGCGTCATCGAGGCGGGCAAAAAGAACCGGAACGTGATCGCGATCTGCGCGGACCTTTCGGAGTCGACGCGCATGCTGGGCTTTAAGGAAGCGCTGCCCGATCAATACATCGAGATCGGCGTTTCGGAACAATTGCTGGTCGCCATGGCCGCCGGCCTGGCGAGCGCGGGCAAGATTCCGTTCATCGCCAGTTACGCGATGTTCAATCCGGGCCGTTCGTGGGAGCAAGTGCGCACCACCATGGCGCTGAATGAAACGAACGTCAAGATCGCCGGCGCGCACGCCGGCGTTTCGGTGGGTCCCGACGGCGCGACGCATCAAGCGATCGAGGACATCGCAATCATGCGCTGCATTCCGCACATGACCGTCGTGGTGCCGTGCGACTCGATTCAAACGAAGAAAGCGACGCTCGCGGTGGCGGAGATGAACGGGCCGGTCTACTTGCGTTTCGGGCGCGAAAAAACGCCGGTCGTCACCACCGAAGCGACGCCGTTCGAACTCGGCAAGGCTCAAACGTTCCACGAAGGCGGCGACGTGGCGATTATCGCGTGCGGCATTCTTCTGTACAACGCGTTGATCGCCGCCGAAACACTGGCGAAGGACGGCATCCAGTGTATGGTCGTCAACAATCATACCGTCAAACCGATGGACGAAGAGGCCGTCGTCGCGGCGGCGGAACGCTGCGGCGCCGTTGTAACGGTCGAGGAGCATCAGGTCTCCGGCGGCATGGGTTCGCGCGTCGCCGAGATCTTGGCACAGCGGCGTCCAACGCCGATCGAATTCATCGGCGTGCAGGATCGATTCGGACAATCCGGCGATCCGGCCGAGTTGATCGAGTACTACGGCATGGGTTCGGATGCGATCGCGGCGGCGGTCCGCCGCGTCATCAAACGGAAGTAGCTAACCCGTCGCGACCGGAGCCTGTTCGAACGTCATCTCAACACCGCCCGTCCAGCGCGCGGCCAGATTATAGAGCGCCGCGTAGAGCAGGCCCCCGATAAATCCCGCGATTGCGAAAAAGATCGGGAAGAAAACTACCGCGAATACTCCCATGCCGGCAAACATGCCCGCACTGGCGGATGTGCCACCCATCGTGCTTTTTATTCCGGCTAGCATGATTGGGCTTATGACGAGCCACCATACCAACCCATAAATCAAGCCAATGCATGCGTAAATGACGGCGAGGACGAGGGCAAGCTGCACGACGGCAACGTGACGTAGGCGAGTAACCATACAAAAAACTCCCTTCGAATAGAAGCGAAGCAGTTACGTGCGGCTTAGGCCTCCCTCCGAAGGGAACCTCCACGAGCTTGGGAAAGCGCCGTGCATGCGATTCAAGAGTCGTTTGTCTTTATTTTGTGCCCTGACCATAGCGCTTTCGGCGTGCGGCGGCGGCGGTTCGACGACGCCCGCACCCCCGGCGCCGAAAACCACGCTGACCGTGACCACGCAGCGGAATGCGGCGCAGGCCGCGCTGGCGGCCGAATTCGGTGTCGGATTTCTGACCCTGATCTTCGGCAACGGCACGAGTCAGGCGTTCGGCGGAGCTTCGACGGTAGGGCCGCCGCCGTGCAACAACGGCTTGGAAGTTTCCGTGATCGCGACGTCCACGACGGTGGTAACGACGATCGATGGATTCTATGAGCCGACCTGCGTAACGATTTTGGCGCACGTCGTGCTCACGCAGACGAAAACGTCGGCGACAACTTCGACTCTCACCGGAACGGCAACGTTCACGTCGCGGACCGGTTCGGTCATCGCGTATAACACGCTGAGCGGAACGGTCACCAAGAGCGGCTCGACAACGTCGTTCAGCGTCAACGGAACGGCGGCGCCCAACCAATCGGCGCCCGCGACAGCGGCCTTCGGACTCAGCTGCAGCGCGACCGGAGCCTCAACCGCGTGCGGCTTCGGCGGATTGCAGAATGTTTCGCTGCTGAATACGCAGTTCGGAAATACCTTCAGCTTCTCGGGAACGCAAAGCGGAAACGTGACGAGCGGTGCGGCGACGCTGCAAGGCTACACGTCCGGTTTGAGCACGATGACGCTTTCGGCTTCCGGACCAACCTCATGGAGCATTACCGGCGGAGGTTCCCCGGTCATCAACGGAGCCGGAACATTCTCCGTAACGGTTGGGCCGTTCAACCTGGCGTCGGCGATCAGCGTGGCGCTCAACGACACGACGGCCGATGCCGGCGCCGTGGCGACGATGTCCGGCGGTCCGTTCGGGCCGACCGGCGGCAGCGTGACGCAGATCAGCAACGGGATAACAGCCAGCACACTCGGTCTGGACGGTTTGGGCTTCGGAACGATTACTTACTCGGACGCAACGACCGCGCAGATCTCGGGCTTCGTCGTTCAGTAACCGGCCCAGAACTGGCCGTGGAATCCGATCGGCAAGCGTGCCGGCACGGCCGCGCGCGCCATCTCGGTAAACGTCGCGGCGTCGAGGACGACGAGTGCGGATTGCTGCGAGCGCGCATTGAATGACGCGAACAGCACCGCGCCGTCCGTTTCGTCCTGTCCGCCGGGCCGTGGAACGAAGATCGCTTCGCCGGGTGATTCGTCCGGCCGTTCCCAGACGCGCTGCGCATTCGATACCGTGTCGATCTGCAGCACCGCATCGGTGAACGCGTCGCCCGAACTCACGCGCGGCGCGTAGACGTAACGCGGACGTTCGGCGCGCACGTCCACGCGCGGCAGTTCGATGCGCGTGTTCGCAAGCGTTTCGCGATCCGCATCCTGTCCGTTGAGCGGGGCGCGGTACCGCCGCAGCGACAGACCCGGCGCGACGGGCGACTTTTCGCGAACTTCGTTGAGGTACAGCGCCGGAACGATCGACGCGTCATCGTAACCCACGAGATCGATGACGACGCTGTCGCCGTCGTCGAACGCGCTGACGTGATGAAAACAAAAGAACGGCTCGGCGGCGCACGTCACCGGCGGTTCCTGCCCGGCAAGATCGATTAAGTGAATGAGCGTCTCGCCGCCCTCCCAGGCAAAGTTTTCGATAAAGGGTTTGCCGCGAAGTATCATCGCGAGCGGATCGAAGCGGTACGGGTATTCGATCAAAATCGCATAGCGCGCGCTCGCGCCCATGCTGTGCACGTATGCCGGGCGTTGGCTGGGAATGCGAGCCAGCGTCTCGCGCGCCCCGCCGTCGGGCATGCGCCAAACCATGTACTCGTTACGCATGCCCAGTTTCATCGTATAGTTGATCCACGCATCACAATGACGAACCGGATGCGCGGTCGTCGGGCCGGATCCGAGAGCGTCGTTGAACGGGAAAGGTTCGCGTGTGTCCAGCGTGAGCGGATCGAACTGCCGCGGCAGGCCGATCTCCGTGAGCGCCACGCACGCATCGCCGTAGCGCGCGACGTTGACGTTTGTATTGTCGGTGATGTTCGTCGACGCCAAGCCCGCCAGCCACGATCCGAACGAGCGCGCTGCCGGCGTCGCGAAACTCTGATACGTGGCGCGCCCATCGAGCGCCGCCAGGTAACTCGCACTGCGCACGAACCGGCCCGTGTACGTTAAGCGAGAGTCCTCGAAGGCAAACCGCTGCAGAAATGCCATGCCGTCGAACCAGTGCCGGAACTGGAGCGATCCGAACGAGTAGCGCGCGGACCCGTTGCGGATGAACGAGCCGCGAAGCCAATCCGGGAGGCGGCCCTCAAGGGCCAGCGTC
Source organism: Candidatus Rubrimentiphilum sp. (assembly GCA_035710515.1). Classification (NCBI taxonomy): domain Bacteria; kingdom Bacillati; phylum Vulcanimicrobiota; class Vulcanimicrobiia; order Vulcanimicrobiales; family Vulcanimicrobiaceae; genus Candidatus Rubrimentiphilum; species Candidatus Rubrimentiphilum sp. Next base: position 651,176 of record DASTDE010000004.1, read on the forward strand.
ATCGGGCCGATGTCGCCGTCGACGTCGGCAAAGGTTAACTCACGCGGCGTAAGAGCAGCGATCATCCCGGGCTCTTCGGCATGGGTCTCGCCGGCACTCCCGCGGGCAAGGATTCCTAGGCCGGAAAAGAACGGGGAGGGCATGAGAATAGCAGCTACTTCAGTGGCTCTCGCCTTTTTATTTGGCCTTACCAACGCGTCGGCCGCCTCGAACTCGGCGCTCGATCAATTCGCGAAGGCATGGTCTGCACTCAACGGCTACACGGCGACGATCCAACTCTTTGAAACCAAGGGCGGCAATACGGAACATGCCGTGTTCGCCTACACGTACCGCAAACCGCAGTCGATAACGATGCACGTGAACCAAGGACCGAGCGCGGGAGCGACGGTTACCTGGAGCGGCGGACCGACGGTCAGCGCATCCAAGAGCGGCGCATTCGGCATCACCATGAGCAAGAACGTCAGCATAAACGATCCGCTCGTAACGTCGCTGCGCGGCTACACGGTTGCGGATTTAAGCTTGCCGGGAATTCTGTCGCACGCGCAGCAAACGGCCGGCACGTCTTACAGCGGCACGACCGTACTAAACGGCGACGCTGTCACCGCGGTAACGCTGAACGTCGCCAATCCTTCACAGGACAACGGCATGACGCGTGAGGTGCTCTATCTCTCGCAGAGCACGCAGTTGCCGGTGCGGATCGACGGTTTCGTTGGAGATCAGCTGGTTCGGACGTACAAGTTCACGATCACCAAAACGTAGCGATCGTTAGCGGCGCAGTCCCAGCTCGTTGATCAGTTTGCGGTAGCGATCCAAGTCCTTGTGCTGTAAGTAATTCAGCAGACGGCGGCGCTGCCCGATCTGAAGGTACAATCCGCGGCGGCTGTGGTGGTCTTTCTTGTGATCCTTCAGGTGCTCGTTCAGCTTATTGATCGAGGCCGTGAGGATCGCGATTTGCACGTCGGCCGAACCGGTGTCGGTCGCGGACCGGCCGTACTTGGCCGCCAGCTCGGATTTCTGATCTTTGGTGATAGGCACGAATGAGGCTCCTTATTCAAGGATAGGCTCGCTCGGGTACAGGCTCGGCTCGCGCCCTAGTCCGTCCCGGCGACCGGGGAATCATACCATCGCGGGTCCCGCGGCGCAACCCGGGTTTCGGCCGGGCGGCGTCTAAAGCGGTCGCTCGTATGGAATTGGCAGAAAAAACGTTCTTGGTGACCGGCGGAGCCTCGGGCCTGGGGGCCGCCTGCGTGCGCGAGTTTACCGCGGCGGGAGCAAACGTCGTGATCTGCGACGTGAACGAGCACGGCGCTCAAGTCGCCAAAGAGGCCGGCGCGCGCGTGCGGTTCGTGCGAACCGACGTTACGTCGGAAGAGGATGTGCGTGCCGCGGTCGATCTTGCGGTGCGTGAGTTCGGAAGCTTGCACGGGGCGATCTCGTGCGCGGGCATTGCGACGGCCGAACGCGTCGTCGGCCGCGACGGTCCGCAGCCGCTCGATCATTTCACGAAAGTCGTGAGCATCAATTTGATCGGAACGTTCAACGTCATTCGCTTGGCCGCGGCCGAAATGATCAAGCGCGCGGTCGAGCCGGGCGAAGATCGCGGAGTCTTCATTTGTACTGCGTCGGTGGCCGCGTTCGACGGTCAGATCGGGCAAGCCGCATACTCGGCGTCCAAAGGCGGCGTCGCCGGCATCACGCTGCCGATCGCGCGCGAGTTCGCGCAGCATCAGATTCGCGTGATGAGCATCGCGCCCGGCATCTTCGACACGCCGATGCTCGCGGGGCTACCTGAAGCTGCGCGTGAGTCGCTAGGAAAGCAGACGCCGTTTCCGCCGCGGTTGGGAAGTCCGCAAGAGTACGCGCGGCTCGCGCGTCACATCGTCGAAAATCAATACCTCAACGGTGAAGTAATCCGCCTTGATGGAGCCATCCGTTTAGCGCCGCGCTGACGCGCGTTTCTTCGGGCTAATCACCGGCGTCGGACGTCCGTTCCGGTCGACCGCGACCATCACGAACTTCCCGACCGTCGAAAGCGTACGCTTGCCGGTGGTGGGAAGCACGCGCCACAATTCGACTTCCAACGTGATCGACGTGCGGCCGATCTTTACCACACGCGCGATCGTTTCGACCAGATCGCCTTGACGGATCGGTTCTTTGAAGTCGATCCGATCGATCGAGGCGGTGACGGTCGGTTTGTGGGCGGCGCGCATAGCCGCGATCGACGCGACGATGTCCATCATCGCGACGGCTTTTCCGCCGAAGAGCGTTCCGTAGTGATTCACGTCGGTTGGAAAGACGACTTCCGTGCGCCGTTCGACGATTGGTTCTTTGCTCGCCATCGCCGCGAGGGTTCCAGCTGAAAGCGCGGGAGCCCCGCGGGGCGAACCCCGCTGGCATGGACCTGGGAATACGCGGACGCACCGCGCTCGTAACGGGCGCGAGTTCGGGCCTCGGCCGTGCTTGCGCGCTCGCGCTGGCGCGCGAGGGCGCGCGCGTTGCGCTGGCGGCTCGCCGGAAGCCGGAGCTGGAGGCTGCGGCGGGAGAAGCGCGAGCTGAAGGCTCACCGGATGCACGCGGTTATACCGTCGATCTGCGCGACGCCGGTTCGATCGATGAAATGCTCGCACAGGTGCAATCGGATTTTGGCGCGATCGACATCCTGATCGCCAACGGCGGCGGTCCGAAAGCCGGTACGTTTACGCAGTTGCAGCCCGCGGACTGGGACGAAGCGTATGCGGGGACGCTGCGCCCGATGCTGCAGCTCGTGCATGCTGTTGTCCCCTCGATGCGGGAACGCCATTGGGGACGCATAGTCGCACTGACGTCCACCTCGGTCAAACAGCCGATTCCGAATCTGGCGCTTTCAAATATTTTTCGCACGGCGCTCGTCTCGGCGCTCAAGACACTTTCGTCCGAGATCGCGAGCGACGGCGTGACGGTCAACGCGATTGCGACCGGCCGCGTGCGAACTGCGCGGCTGCGCGCTATCTACGGCGGCGACGAAGCGATGGAACGCGCCGGGAATGACGTGCCGATCGGGCGCATTGCATCGCCGGAAGAGTTTGCGCAGTTGGTGACGTTTTTGTGCGGCGAGCCGGCAGGTTACATTACGGGGCAAACGATCGCAATAGACGGCGGGTTGACCGCGGGAGTGTTCGGATGAATTGGGACCCCGTAACCGGAACCGCGGGCGGCGCCGAATTCGGCGAAGCGCTGCGCGCGTATGCGGCCGAACGCGAACTGCCGGACGAACGTTTGGCGGAAGCCGCCGGCCTCGACGCCGAGGGACTGCGGGAAGTCTATGCCGGCACGCGGCGGCTGGCGACCGGCGCGCTGGCGCGGCTGGTTCTCGCCTTGCGCACCAAGCCAATCGAGTTCATGCAGCACACGCACTTGCTCTCGCTCGAGTTGTACGCGTTCGGCTTGGACCCGCTGTATTTTCTGCCCGAAGGGCAGCTGCGGTACGACGCGCGCATCTACATGCGCGAAATCAATCCGCGCCACCGGGTCCCCGAAGGCGACATGACGCGCCGCAATCCGACGATCAAGGCTATCGCCGAGGATCCCATCCTGGACGCGCCCGGAAAGATCGAGCTGGAACTGGCCTACTTGCTTCGCGCGGCCTCGCAGCAGATAGGACAGACCTCGTAGGCACCGCTCGCCCCCGGAGAGAAACCGAGGCGCATGCAATCAGTTGAAGGAAAACGCATCGCCGCGCTGGTCGGCGACGGCTTTGAAGAATCAGAACTTACCGAGCCCCGGCGCGCCTTGGAAGAAGCAGGCGCCATCGTGACCATCGTCGGCATCGACGAGAAGTCGCGCCAGAAGATTCGCGGGAAGCGCGGATTGGACGACGGCCAGAGCGTCAAGGCCGAGGAACTCGTCGCGGACGTTACGGCCGAAGATTTCGACGCGCTGCTGATTCCGGGCGGCACCTCGCCCGATCACATCCGCACGAACAAAGACGTGCAGCGCCTGGTGCGCGAGTTCGACGCCGTCAAGAAACCGATGTTCGTGATCTGTCACGGACCGCAAGTCTTAATTTCGGCGCAGATCGTTCGCGGCAGACAACTCACCGGCGTGCATTCGATCGCCGACGACATTCGCAATGCCGGTGGCCTCTATCGCGATCAGCCGGTCGTGCAGGACGGCAACTGGGTTACGTCGCGGACGCCTGAAGATCTGGCACAATTCAATCGCGCCATCGTGGAGAAACTCGCGACCGCGATACCGATGCCGATCGTCTAGCCGCGCTAATCGTCGCCCGCGTGTAGGTCCGTTTCGTCCCGATCGTACTCGAGGATGTCTCCCGGCGCGCAGTCGAGGACGAGACACAGTTTGGATAATGTGTTAAAGCGCATTCCTTTGACTTTGCCTGTGCGCAATTGGCTGAGTTGGGTTTCGGAAAGGCCAATCTGCTCGGCGATATCGCGAGCGCGCATCTTGCGCCGCGCCAGCATGACGTCCAACGTAACGCGTACCGGCATTAGACGAACTGATCCAGCTGCGATTGCAGCTGCTGTCCTTGCCGCGCCAGCAGGATCAGTACGAGCCCAATCAGCGCAATCGTCAGATTTTCGATGGTGAGATCGAACTTGACGCCCTGCATTTCGCTCCAGCCGTTGCCGATGAGGAAGATCAGGCTTGGCTGCACGATGATGGCGATGAAAGCTCCGAGCATCAGGCAGCCGCCGATTTCCTTCAGCGCTCTGACCGCTGCGGGGCCGAAGGCGTCGCCGCGATCCATACGGACGAGGGCGTCGGATGCCGCCTTCAACGCCGCCAGATAAAAGATTGGCGCGAGGAGACTCACCCAGTAGACAGGTGTCGTCATGAAACGGCCATCCGATCCGTCGAGATGGAGTAAATGGCGCGCGCCGAGCTGTTCGAAAAACAGGGCCAGGGCGAGCCCCAAAACGACGATCCGGATCACTAGGGCGGTAACGGGCAGGGCGGTTTTCGGCATCGGATCTCCCACTAAAGTCTAAAATTATATGCTTTAGAATTACTTTACTTTAAGTATTACTTAAAGTCAAGCGATGGGGGGAGAGAGGTGCCCTCAGGACGGGATCGGACTCCACTTTGCAAGGGCCTCGCCGTATTGGCGCAGGCCGATGAAGCCTGCGATCCCGCAGAAGAGAAACGCAGCCGGCAACTGCGGATACTCTAAGACCACGATGATCGCCGCGGTGACGCCGGCCAGCAGAATGTAAGCCGCTTGCCGGACGCCGGTACGGACTGTCGCGCCGAGTGCCACCACGGAGACCGCACAAGCGCAAGCTATCGAGAGAAAAATTGGCGCGGCGGCCAAATCTCGCGGCCCCGATGAAATGCTCGTGACCAGCCAATACACCGCCAGCGCGATGATGACGCCTACGCACGGAACCAGCGCCGTATTGCGTGCTACTTCGCGCGCATAAAGCGGTGCGGATTGCTCGCAAAGCTCGAGGTCGCGCATGCGGCGGCCACGCTGCGCGAGAGCAAGATAGATTCCGGCAAGCGAACCGAACAGTGCTCCCCCTAACGCATGCGCGCCGAGATCCGCGTGCATTTGCAGCGCCGCAACCAAAGCTGCGGCTGCGGCGGCGTACAGAATTTGCCCGGCGGTGCGCTGCAATCGGGTTACCGAGATTGCCCATGTCGTTGATTGCAGCACTAGACCCTCACCCGGCACGCATCGGCGAATCGCGCCGCATCGTTGTCGGAACCATGCGTCGAGAAGATAGCGCAGTTGCGCGCGACCTCAACGAGCTGCGGCGCGTAAACTGCTTGCGGTCGATCCAAAACCAACAGGCGGGGCTGCGCGATCAGCGCGCCGGCCAGCGGATAGGCGAAGGCTTCGTGGACGCCTTCCAGCTGCGCGAGAATATGGCGGGCGCGCACGACGCTTTCCGCCGGCGGCAACCGCCACAGCGCGGCGCGATAATCGATGTAGCGTTCGAAGGTTTGGAATTCGTGAGGCAGCGCTTCGTGCGCGACGTATCCGGCCAGCCGTTTGACTTGCACCGGCTGAATTCGCGGATCGAAGGCGCCGACGAAAACGCTCCCGCTTGTCGCGCGCACCAGACCGGCGGCCATCATGGCGACGATCGAGGCCGCGCGATTTCCGTTACACGCATGCGCGAGCCGGCCGCCTTCTTCGAGTTCGATCTCCTGCGGGGAAACAATCGCCGATCCGCGATCCGCAAACGCGGCCGCGCGCATTTCGAGCAGCACTATTGAACGAGTTTCAGGCGCGGATTCGGGCGCTCCGGCCGGCCGACCTTATGACACTCACGCCACGCGCCGTCCGCCTCGAGTGCGACGACGTCGGCCGTGTACTCGGTTCGCCCGCTGCCCGCGCCGAGGAAAAATGCGCCGCCGACAGCGTACGCATCGACGGGAACGCGATCGCGCTCGAACTCACGAATGCGCTGCGCGGTGAAACCGCCGCTCACCACGATGTGCACGTGCTGGAAGTTCTCGGCGTCGAGCGCGCGCCGTACGTTGAAGACGAGCTGCGGTGTAACACCGGTCGGTCTGAACGTGCCCATCATATTCCAGATCGACTTGTCGACCAGCGTTTGCGAAGTGTCCAAGCGCACGCCCCACAGCCGGTCGCCAAGCGCGCGGGCGACGGCCAGGCTCGTCTCGACGCAGTCGTTATCGAAGTCAACCAGCGCGATCACGTTGACGTTGGGATCGATGTATTCGGCAAACTTGCGCGTGGCCAATACCGTGTCGCCGCCGTACGCGGCAATCAGTGCGTGCGGAACCGTCCCCATGCCGCCGGCTCCCCACCATTCCGCATTCGCGTCGGTGGAGACGCCCAACGCGCCGGAAATGTACGCCGCATACCCGTCGCCCGTTTGCATCAAATGATGATCGAAGCGCGCCGGAAAGAATAAGACTTGTTTGCCGTTGGCCGCGTCAACGATCTCGCGCGCGTTGGTGGCGATCCGCGTGCGCCGCGACAGCACGCCCAGATAGCACGTTTCCAAATGCGCGAAAATGTCGTAGTCGCCCTCGATCGTCATGATCGTTTCATACGGTCCGATGCGGTCGCCGTCGTAGAGCGCGTGCACGCGCAGTGATTGCCAGCCGTCCTCCCACTCGCCCGACGGTAAACGCCGTCCGGAGCAGAGGCGCAAGATCGCGATGGCTTCGTCGATGCCGCACAGCACCGCGTCGCTGCGCTGAAAGACCTGCATGCGCACGCTCGGGTGATAGCCGTCGCGCTCGAGGATCTGCCTGGCGCGGTTGAAATACGTGTCGGAGTAGTAGCCGTCGCGCATCTTCTCGACAGGCAGGTTAAATATTTCCGGCGGCAATCTGGTAGGCACGTTAGTGCCTATACGTTGAAAATCGCTTCGTGCCCTCGAATACGGAAGTCGCCGAGACCCTGCTGCGCATCCGGAAGCTCATGGAGCTGGCCGGCGAGACCTTTTACAAGTTCACGGCCTACGAGCGCGCCGCGGCGACCCTCGAGAATGCGCCGCCGGTCACCGATTTGCTGGCGGCCGGCGAACTGACGAGTTTGCCGGGCATCGGCAAGTCCATCGCCGCGACGATCGAAGAGATCGTGCGCACCGGCACCTGCGAGCAGCTGGAGATTTTGCAGCAGCGCTATCCGCCGACGATCTTCGAAGTGCTCGGCGTTTCGGGAATCGGCATCAAGACGGCGGCGATGCTCTTCGAACAGTACGGCGTCGGATCGCTGGCGGACCTCGAACGCGCCATCGATTCAGGCGCGCTCGCCGAAGCGCCGCGCATGGGACCGAAAACAATTGAGAACATCCGGCGAGGCATCTTGGCGTATCGCGGACGGCTGCGGCGCACGCCGCTGCCGCGCGCGCTGCAGATCGCGCGCGAAGTCGTCGCCTATCTCGAATCCGGTCCGCCGGTGCATCGCTTGGAGTTCGCGGGCAGCCTGCGGCGGCGGGAAGTAACCGTCGGCGACATCGACATCGTCTGCACCTCCGATGCAGCCGCCGCGGTTATCGATCACTTCGTGCGCTGGGATCGCGCGCGAGCTGTGCTGGCGGAGGGCCCGACCAAAGGCAGCATCTGGCTCGACGACGGTTTGCAGATCGACCTGCGCGTCTTGCCCGATCATCTCTACGGTAATCTCTTGCAGCACTTCACCGGCAGCCGCGAACACAACATTCAAGTTCGCGAGAACGCGGTGCGCAAGAACTTGCGCGTCAGCGAGAACGGCATCCTGAACCTGGAGAACGGCGACGTCACCGCCAGTCGCGACGAACAGGGCGTCTATGCCGCGCTCGGCATGCAATATATACCGCCCGAACTGCGCAGCGGCATCGGCGAGGTCGAATTAGCCCTGCGCAACGAGGTTCCGGAGCTGTTGGAAGCCGCGGACGTGCGCGGCGACTTCCACATGCATTCAACCTGGAGCGACGGGCGTCAAACGCTTGAAGAGATGATAGCCGCCGCTGCCGCACGCGGATACGCCTATCATGCGATAACGGATCATTCGCCCGCGCGTGGCGCGATCGGCTGTAGCGCGGAAGAGCTGCGCGAACAGCGCGAACACATCCGCACGCTCGGCGATCGCTACGGCGTGCGTACGCTCTGGGGCAGCGAGGTGGACATTCTGCCGGACGGCTCGATGGATTTCCCCGACGACGTGCTCGCCGATATGGACATCGTCGTCGCCAGCGTCCATTCGGAGTTTCGCCAGTCGCGCGACGAGATGACGCAGCGCTTGCTCCGCGCCATTGAAAATCCGTACGTGACGATCATCGGACATCCGACCGGCAGAACGATCGAAGGCTTCGGCGGATACGACTTCGACTACGACGCGGTCTTTGCGGCGGCCGCGCGCACCGGCACGGCGCTCGAGATCGACGGCCAGGTCAAGCGGTTTGATCTTCCCGCAAACCTTGCGCGGCGCGCGAAGAGTTTGGGCGTGACGCTCACTGTCGACAGTGACGCGCACGATGTCACGCAGCTGGCGAACATCGATCTGGCAATCGGCCAAGCGCGCCGCGCTGGTCTCACGCGCGACGACGTCCTGAACGCGCGAACATTAGAAGGTGTGCTGGAGTTCGTACGCGCCAAGCGCGATCGCGCTAAGGCGTAATCCGCTCCGGCGACGTGTAGACGTTGCACTTCGATCCCCGGACGAAGCCGCACAGCGTAACGTTAAAAGCGCGCGCTGTCTCGACCGCAAGACTGCTCGGCGCGGATACCGCACAGACGATTGGAATGCGCGCCATGATGGCTTTTTGCACCAGCTCGTAACTCGCGCGTCCGCTGACGAGAAGTACGCTGCCGCTCAGCGGCATGCGGTCGTTTAAGAGTGCCCACCCCGCGATCTTGTCCAGCGCGTTGTGCCGCCCGACGTCCTCGCGCAGGGCGAGCAACTCGCCGCGCGCATCGAACAGCGCGGAGGCGTGCAGTCCGCCGGTGGAAGCGAAGATACGTTGCGCGCTTCGCATCCGTTCCGGCAGATTCGCAATAAGCGCAGCGGAGACGCGCGTGTCGCCTTGCAACGGCTCCGCGTGCATGTGCAGCGCTTCGATACTCGCCTTTCCGCACACACCGCACGCGCTGCTTACCGTGAAGTGACGTTCGAGCCGTTCCAACGGCGGCATGGCGCCGGCGAGTTCGACGGTTACGATATTGTAACGTTGCTCGGCGTCGATTGCCGGATCGACGCAATAGGCGATGCTGAGAATATCGTCGCGCTTACCGACAATGCCCTCGGAAAATAAAAAACCGGCCGCGAGTTCGAAATCGCTGCCGGGCGTGCGCATGGTGACGGCTAGGCTGCGAGTCTCGCTGCCGGCAGCCAAGCGAATCTCGAGCGGCTCCTCGGTCGCGAGATCGTCAACGATCTCGCGACGATCCCCGTTCTCGAACGCGGTGACCGCCGCCGGCGTCGTCAAACCGGGCCGTTCCGCCATCATCGCGATTGCTTACCGGCGGCGAACCGCGTGTTCAAGGATGTCGTTGAGCACCTTCGGATCGACGGCGTCCGGCCTACTAAAATTCAGCCGTGCGCTGATGGCCGAACCGTAGGCGGCTTTCGAGTTGAGCGCGTTCATGTCGATGCCCGGTTTTATTGCGGTATACGGCTTCGCGTTGACCGGCCGCGTCGCAAAGGTGTTGTAAAGCGGCTGCGTCGTGGTGTCGGCGACTGAAAGCGGTTGGAGCCCAAGCAGCAGTTCTATGGTACGCACGAAACTCACCGTCGAGTAATGCGAATGATCGACGCCGCCGCGCGCGTAGGCGCTGGCAACGTAAAACGTCGAACGCTGATCGCTCACGTGGTCCGGGCCATTCTGCGCGTCGTCTTCGAGTACGAAGATTGCGGTGGATTTCCAATACCGGGAATGCGACACCGTATCGACGAGCTGTCCGACGGCCCAGTCGTTCATTGCGACGTACGCTTCCGGCGTCAGTTCGTTCGCCCTCGTGCCGGCGGTGTGATCGTTCGGCAGATAGAGGATCTCGAGTTGCGGCAGCTTTCCGTTTGCGACGAAGGCGTTGAACTCGCGCTTCCACTCATTAAAGCGATTCTGGTCGCTGTATTTGAGATTCCACCCAACGGAAGCGGAGTCGTAGTGCCCCTGCAGCGACGGATGATCCGTTGATGAGATCGGCGGCCCCGCGCTGATCGACATGTCCTCGCCGTAGTCGCGATACGTGATGCCTGCGCGCTTGGCCGCATCCCACAGGTAACCCGAATGCGGCACCGGCGCTCCCACGCCGTTTTGGGAATCGTAGCCCGCGCGGCGGTTGCCGTAATTTACGGGCCACATACGTTCGAGATAATCGTTCGCAGTCGCGGCGTCAGCCCAGTTGTGGCCGTCGGCGCTCACCTGCGCGTCCGCGTACGCGTTATCCAAGACGCCGAACCGTTGCGCGATGGCATGCTGATTCGGCGTGACCGCGCGCCCGAACATGACGAGCGATGCGTCGCCGTTGGCTTTGGGGATATCGCCCAACACTTGGTCGTACGAACGGTTTTCTTTGATGACGTAGATGACGTGCGAGATCGGGCCGTGCGGGCGCACGATCGTCGCCGCAGCCGCCCGCGGCGCCCACAGCGGCATGAGATCGCTTAGGGCCTGCGCGGTCATGGCAGTAACGCGTTCGTAGGCGGCTCGCGGAATGGCGCGCACCGAGCCGACGGTTATCGCGGCGACGTAGCCGGGGCTGTTGCGCTTTCGCGGATCGAACTGTGGGTTCGCCGGAGACTTTTCGCCTTTGCCGTTGCTGACGTAGAGCGTCCCGCTCGCGCCCATCGCAAGACCTGTCGGATACCAGCCGGCAGGAATATAGCCGATGACGCGGTCGTTGCGTAGATGCGCGACGGCATTCTCGCCGCCGAGACTGACGAACAGATCGTTTCCGTGAACAAGCAGCGCGTTCGGATTAGCGCCGTACCCGTTCACGCGTGCGGTTTTCATTCCAACGGGGATGTTTGCGATTCGCCTATTCGTACGCGTATTTATGATAGCAACTGAATCGTTGTCGCATACAGCGACGTAGAGTTTGGATCCATCGCTTGACATCGCAAGGTCGCAGGGATGCGATCCGACGGCGATCTGTCGGATGACGCGGCCCGCTGCCGCGTCAACGAGTGCCACCGAGCTTTGCCCGCGCAGCGCGACATAGACGAATTTGCCATTCCCCGTACCGATGGCCGCGCCCGGATGCGAGCCCACGGCGATCGCGCGTTGTGCGACCGTTGGGCTGGCGGAGATCTGAGCGATCGTTATCGTGCCGCCTACCGGGCTATTGTGATCGTCGGCTGTGACGGCGAGCGGAATTGTCTGCGTGCCCTGACGCATGAAGATCAGCGAGACGGAAACCGGCCACGCGCCTTTGGCAAGCGAAAATGGTTGAACGACGCCGCGCGCGATGTCGACGGCTTGAATCGCATCGGTTGCCGCGCCCGGAACGCAGACGAACGGCGTACACCACACCGGTTTCCCAAACGCACCGCTGAGCGGGATCGACTTGATCGTTTGCAGCGTTTTTGCATCGAGCAGACGCAGCGCGGCGGGATCGACGCCGGACTCGACGACGGCCAGGGTTTTACCGTCGGGTGAGAGCGCAATGCCTTGCGGCATGGTGCCCACGGTCGCCAGCGCGCCGGCAGGGGGCGTTAGGCGCCACCCGCTCGGCAATACCGTCTGCACAATGGCCGCGCCCGCGGCAACCCCAAATGCGGCCGCCCCAAGGGCGGCAAGAAAGATGAACCGTCGCAGCATGCGGGTCGTTTCTCCTTATGGCGCAGGGGAGCCCCTGCCGGGAGTCTGCCATTGGCCGCTTGGCCGGAGGACGGGGCGGGGTATACCGGAATCGAGCCTGCGATAAGGAGCCGCGAAAAGTGAACCTGAGCGAACTCACCGTATACGCCGGCGGCGAATTCCGGAACTACGACGACGCCAAAATCGGTCTCTTGACCCACGGACTGCAATATGGAACCGGGTGCTTCGAAGGCATTCGGGGCTATTGGGCGCCGGGAGATCGCGAGCTCTATCTTGTCCAGTTGCGCGAACATTTCGAACGCTTGGCGATCAGCGCGAAGATCCTGTTGATGAAAATGCCGCACTCCGTCGACGAACTGATCGAAATCACGTCGGATCTCTGTGCGCGCAACCGTTTTGAAAGCAACACGTACGTTCGGCCATGCATGTTCAAGTCTGCCGAAGACATCGGCGTGCGCCTACATAACGTGCATGAATCTCTTGCGATTGTCGCAATTCCATACAACATGGATTACCTGGATGCCGGCGGCGTGGCCGCGGGAACCAGTTCATGGCGCCGTGCCGACGATTCGGCTGCACCACCACGCGCGAAGATCACCGGGCTCTATGTGAACAGCGCGCTTGCGAAGAGCGAAGCAATTGCCAATGGCTACGACGAGGCGATCATGCTTTCGCACGACGGTCACCTGGCCGAGGGCTCGGCCGAAAATATTTTCCTAGTTAAAAACGGCGTGCTGCTCACGCCGGATCCGTCGCAGAACGTGTTGGAGGGCTGCACGCGGCGCTTAATCCTCGACGTTGCAAAGCGCGAGTTTGGTATCGAAGTCGTCGAACGCGCGATTGACCGCAGCGAACTCTACGGGGCCGAAGAGATCTTTTTCACCGGCACGGGGGTCGGCATTGTTCACGTGAAATCCGTCGACCGGCGCGCTGTGGCTGACGAACAAATGGGCCCGGTAACTCGAAAACTCGCCGGTTTCTACGACCGGTTCGTCCACGGCCAAGAGCCGAAATACCGGGAACTGCTGACGCCGGTCTACGCCGGCCGGGCTGTCGCTACGGCGTAGACTCGGGGTTGGGCGTAGCCGGGACGGGGGTCTGCGGCGCCCACATCGGCACGTCATCGTTCGATTCGGTCGCGACCGGCGGCTGCGCCGGGCCATCGAAACCATTGAGCGCACGCCATTTGCCGAACTGCTGAAGATGCGAGTATGCCATGCTCGAAACGCGGCGGATGAAGCGCCGTCCGGCCGAGAGCGTTGGGAGATGCGTCGTCATGACGGCAATCACATACGCGCCGTTTGAAGCATAGACGATACCGACGTCGTTGAGCGTGTCATCGAGCGATCCGGTCTTATGTGCGATCGGAATCTCAGGCAACGACGCGGGAATCAGCGAATTGATCTCTTGCCGTTCGAGGATCGCAATCATCTGTTGCGACGACCATTCATCGACAAGTTTGTTTTGCGCCATGCCGGTCAGCAAGCGCACCATGTCCGCGGGACTCGTGCGTAACGTGTTGCGGATGCTCCAGCCGGCCGTGTGAATATAATCTGACAGCCGCGTATGATGCAAGCCGAGCTCCCGCATCGTGTCATTGATGTGCGTGCGTCCGACCAAGCGAATCAACATATTGGCGGCAGTATTATCGCTGACCGCGATCATTTGCGTCAGCAATTCCGAGACCGGGAACGTCGAGCCGACCGGCGCGTCGGCGATCGCGCCCGAACCCCAATCGCGATCGCGGGGCATCAGCGTCACGCGATGATTCAAATCGAAGCTGCCCGCCTGCAGTTGCTTGAACACTTCCACCATGACGGGAATCTTTATCGTGGAGGCGGCCGGCATCACCGCGTTAGCGTTGATCGAGGAGACCAAGCCCGTTCCGAGGTCCTTGACTTCCATGGCGACGTGACCCGGGGCGCGGCCGCATGCGCGCGCCATCGTAGCCTGCAAATCTGCAAGCGGCGCGGGCAATGACATCGCGTTTGCCGGTTGAGCGTACGAACCCGCGATCGCCGCCACCGCAAAAATAGCTAGGATATGCCGCACGGTTGGCTCCTATGCTGTTATTGTCGGCTAACTTCGAGGCAGTCCTTAATCTGTCATCCTCTGGCCCGGCGTGTCATCCCGAGCCCTAGTGTCATGGTGAGCCTGTCGAACCACAGCCGAGCCTGTCGAGGCGGGCTTTAAAGGGCCGGATGCGCGCTGCTACGCTGTGCTCAACAATTAAGGGGCTCGACTGCAACGCTCCAGGTTGATGTCTCGATCCGGTAATTTCGATAATATCCGCAAGGCAGGTTATCGGCATTTCTCGGCACGGTCCGCGGTAGATAAACCTCATAGTATGTTGTGTCCGGTTTCGAATGGGATCGATCGAAGTTGCGCTGTTGGATCGTGAAGTTTGCTGAACGGAGATCTTCAAGAGGCGCTAGCACGTCGAGCGCCCCCGAAAGCATCTTGTTGTAAAGAATAATCAGAGCTTTGGCGTCAAGCGCGGACATGCCTATACCGTTACCGTCAAAAGAAAACGGCATCATCCCTTTCAGGTCGGTCACAGCGCCCGTCTGTTCGTCGACCTGGTAGGTCAATACGTTTCCATTATGGTCGCGAGCGAGAATAACATTGATTTTACCGTTCTTAGTGCCGACCTCAACTTGCTGACTCGCGAGCGCCACATTGTCGAGGCTAGCGAGCTCACCTCCAAGCGATGTGCTAAGCGCGTGTACGGCTTGTCCGGGCAGCGTGATGTAATCTAAGGACGGATCTCGCAGCATGGCTTCGATTTTGATCCGCCTGGAATCGCTGATGCCTGACTCTACGAAGATCCGGTCGAGCGCGGCGTAATCCGAAGGCGCTCCGCAGGGAGCAACTTTGCCAAGAAGATCAAGGCTCGTTTCAAAAATGCTTGTTGAGAGATCATCGAGTTGCTTGACCTTGCGATAGTCTTCGTAGCTGACCCGATAACGTTCCAGATCTTGTAACTCTTTAGCACGAACCGCGGCGTTCTGCTCCTGCGTGCGAGTCAGATCGCAATATCCCGGGATAAGGACGCTCATAGCCCGATTGTCGAGCCGCAGCTGCGGACAGGGCAGGCGTTTGTCGGGATCAAACTTTGGGTCGTACGCATCTTCGATCGCGCGCAGCACTTGCGCCCACCCACTGACGAACGTGCGACGCTTCAAAGTGAAAGCGCCCACTCGAAACAGGTGCACATCGAGTGTTCCCTGCATCGCGTAAATCGCGGTTCGCAAATCATCTAGCGCGCGGGAGCGTCTGTAAGCTTGGAGCTTGTCTAGCGCGTCCTCGACGCGACCTTCGATCGTCGTCGCGAGTTGAATCGCGCTAATATTTACTACTAACGAGGCATTATGCAGATCGACGGTTAGCACTCCGTTTTTGAATATCGACGGTAGATGAGCCAGATCGAACTGAGGCTCGGAGGTGCCGCCGGTTGCGCCTGTCTGTATGTTGTAGTTGCTGGCGATTCTCGTTTGCAGGCCATAATGCGCGGTCGGCATCGGTTTGGCGATGTTCAGAATGAGCTTCGGAGTGCCGTAGAAATGAACGACGCCAGCCGGTCCGCTCAGCGCGATCGTGAGTTGATAATAGGGCGCGTAGTTGGCGTTGCCGCCGAAAGGCTGGACGCCCAAAAGTTCTACTCCGACCGGCCCGTTGGCTTCGATGTGAATGTGTTCACCATCAGGCATGTCACTGGCGGGATAGACGAGCTGCGCGCTTACTCCGTCGGCACTGGGTATTTGTATAGTTCCGCCGCGCCGATCGAGCGTTGAATCGACCTGTCGCGTGACAATCGCCGGCGGCGCAGACGCGATAATCATTTTGTATCCATTACGGATTGAGGTCCATTCGCGTGACAAACGCGAGAAAGCTTTAGTACGGTACTCCGTCTGCCGCGGGCGCGCGCACGCGACCTACGAGACCCGCTATCGCAAAGAGGGCGGCAAGATATGGAAGCGCCTGCATGGCGTCGCTGGGAAGCCAACTGATACGACCTTGCAGCACGTATTGCAGCGCTTCGAAGAAGCCGAAGAAGACGGCAGCGCCGGTCGCGCCCCACGGAGTCCAGCGTCCGAAGATCACAGCCGCCAGCGCGATGAATCCGCGTCCCGCGGTCATGCCGTCGGAATACAGGTTGACTTCGCAAATCGATAAGAACGCGCCGCCCAAGCCGGCGAGTGCGCCGCTGACGATCACGCTATAGAGACGCAACCGCAGCGGATCCAAACCGGCGTCGGTAACCGCGCGCGGATTTTCGCCGCATGCTTGAATGCGCAGCCCCCACGGCGTGCGATAGATGAACCAATTCAAACCGAACGCGCACAGTACGGCGAGCACGATGAATGCGGCTTCGCCCGTCGTCACTTGCGGCAGGAACGGAACGCCTCCCGATCCGAGTTGGTTGACTTGCGGGCTCGCGCCAGGCTGATTGAAGATCAGCACCAAGCCGTATGCTGCTCCGCCCAACGCGACCAAGTTGATGCCGACGCCGGCCACAATTTGATCGACTTTAAAGAACGTCGCCGCGAATCCCAAAATGAAGCCGAGGAAAGCCCCGAAGAAGATGCCGGCGAGCAGTCCAATGATCGGACTCCCCGTCATATTCGTAAAGACGACCGCGCTGAAAGCGCCGGCGGTCATCATGCCTTCCAAACCGATGTTCACGACGCCCGAACGCTCAGAGATCACGCCGCCCAGCGCCGCGTACACGATCGGCACCGACTTGATCAGCGTCAAGAACAGAAGGGTCAGCGCGAGCGAAATGCCGGAACTCATATCGGTGCCGTCGCGCGCGACGCGAAGTAGCGCCGCGCGGCCAAAACAAGGATGATCAAGCCTTCGATAACGCGGATCGCGTCTTTCGGAACGCCCGCATTGGCTTGCATCATAAGGCCGCCGGCCTCCAGGATGCCGAAACCGAACGCTGCGACGCACACCCACAGCGGATTCAGATCGCCCACCAGCGCGACCGCAATGGCAGTGTAGCCGTAACCCGGCGAGAGTGAGGTATTAAAGCGGTGCAGCACGCCGGTGACGATCGCGGCTCCGCCCAAACCGGCGACCGCTCCCGACAAGGTGAGCGCGATGAGGGTCATGCGCGGCATGTTGATGCCGCTGCGGCGCGCCGCCTCGGGCGCTTCACCCGCCGCGCGCAGCTCGTAACCGAAAACCGTTCGGGTAAAGACGAAGCGAATAACGAGCGCCGTTGCGATCGCGATCAAGATCGAAATCGTCAACCGCGTGTCGCCGAAGCTGATCCCGAAGATCGTCGGAAAAGCGGGAAGCCAGTTGTTTGGAAGCAACGGCGCGGTCTCGGCGCCGGATGCGAGCGGGCTCTTCAGCGGTCCCGCAACTAGATATCCCGTAAGCGAGAGCGCGACGAAGTTCAGCATCAGTGTCGAGATGATCTCGCTGGCGTTAAAGCGCGCGCGTAACCAGCCCGCGATGCCGCCCCAGATTCCGCCGCCCACCATGCCGAGCAGCAACAGCACGAAGACCGTCATCCACTGCGGTCCGGCGAAATGCGCGCCGACCGCACCGGCCAGCAAGCCGCCCATCAGCAGTTGGCCCTCGGCACCGATGTTGAACAGGCCCGCGCGGAATGCGAGCGAGACTCCGAGCGCGGGAAAGAGCAGCGCAGTAGTTTGCACCAGCGTCTCGGCGATTGGGCGGCGGCCGCCGAGCGATCCGCGCAACAGCCAGTAGAATCCGTCGACCGGATTGACGCCGGCGATCAACATGGCCAGCGCGGCCAAAACAAACGCAAGCAGCAGCGCTCCGGCCGGTCCGGCCAGCAAACGCAGGACGACTCTCACGTCAATCCCGCCATCAAGCGCCCGATCTTGCCGCGGTCGATCTCAGCGCCGGTGAACGATCCCGTCACTTTGCCGCGGAACATGACGAGCACGCGATCGGCCAGCGCCAGAATTTCGTCGAGCTCGAATGAGATCAGCAAGATCGCGCAGCCTCTATTACGCGCTTCGATAAGTCGCGACTGCACGAGCGCCGCGGCCCCGACGTCGATGCCGCGCGTCGGCTGATAGGCGAGTACGAAACGCGGATCGCCGATGAGCGCGCGGCCCACGAGCAGCTTTTGCTGGTTGCCGCCCGAGAGCGTCTTGACGCTCACGTCGAGCGAAGCGGCGCGCACATCGAAACGCTCGACGATCGCCGCCGCGTCGGCGCGCGCGGCGCGCCAATCGGTCAGCGCGCCTTTGCGCATGCCGGGGAGATTCTGGCGGCCGAGAATCGCGTTCTCGACGATCGACCAATTCAACACCAGGCCTTCGTGGTGGCGATCTTGCGGGACGATGCCGATGTTCTTGCGATGGCGCAGCGCCCCGGCGTCGCCGTCGAGTTCGATGCTGCCGGTGTACGGAATCATGCCGGCGATGGCGTCGGCCAGCGCGGTCTGTCCGTTGCCTTCGACGCCGGCGATGCCGACGATCTCGCCCGCGTGCACGTCGAACGACAAGTCCGCGATCGTCGTCGTATCGGATCCGGCGCTGACGTCGCGTACGGCCAAGCACGGCGCGACTCCGGTCGCGTCCCGTTGCGCAACCTGCGGCAGCTCACCGCCGACCATCGCGCGCGCGATGGCGTCAACGCTGGTCTCCGCCGTTTCGAAGTGCGCCACAATCTTGCCGTGCCGCATGACGCTCACGCGCGTGGTGTAGTCGATCACTTCTTGCAATTTGTGCGTGACGACGAGGATCGCGGTTCCGCGCTTGGCGAGCTGCACGACGGTGGCGAAAAGCGTTGCAATCTCGGCCGGCGCAAGCGCGGCGGTCGGCTCATCGAGCAGCAGTACCGATGGCTCGCGCTCGAGTTCGCGCAGCAGTTCGACGCGCTGCTGGACGCCGATGGGCAGTTCTTCAACGAATGCGTCAGGATCGATGGCCAAGCCGTTGCGTTCGGCGAGTTCGGCGACGCGTGACCGCGCCTTGTCGACGTCCACCACCGCGCCTTTGCGCGGTTCGCGGCCGAGCATGATGTTCTGCCACACACGCAGACGGCCGACGAGTTCGAAGTGCTGATGAACTAAGCCGACGGTGCCGTTGGCCTCGATGGTTCCGGCGTCGGGCTTAACTGCTCCGAAGGCGATGTTCGCGAGCGTCGATTTGCCGGCGCCGTTTTCACCCACCAGCGCATGGATCTCCCCGGGCAGCAGATCGAGGTCGACGCCGTCCACTGCGACGACGCCGGGGTACACTTTTCGAATGCCGCGCAGGCGAAGCGCGGCCTCCGAAAGATTTAGAGCTTGGCCGGTTTCCAGGTCGCGAGCTCCTCACGCGTCGAGGGCGGCGAGATCTTTCCGTTGACGATGTCCTGGCGGATTGCGTCAACTCTCTCGATGTTCGCTCTGCCGATGATCGCGCGAGTGTATTTGAAGTCGGTCAGCCCGACGCCGTCGTCTTTCAAACCGAAGATCAGGTGGCCTTGCAGCCCTTTTTTCTGTTGAACGGCTTTGGCGATATCGAAAACCGCGACGTCAACGTGCTTGACCATCGACGTCAGCACTTTGCCGGGCGCCATGCTGTCCTGGTCGGAGTCGACGCCGATGACGAACGCGTTGGCGCGCGTCTTCACCGCGTCGATCGCACCGATGCCCGCTTTGCCGGCCGCGGCGTACACGATGTCCGCGCCGCCGTTGAAGAGCACGTTGGAGAGTTCTTGGCCCGCCGCGACGTCCTCGAACGATCCGACGTACTTCACGTCAACCTTCGTTGACGGATCGATCTGGTGCGCGCCGGCGATGTAGCCGACTTCAAACTTGCGAAGCAGCGGGATGTCCTGGCCGCCGAGAAACGCGATGTGGTGGGTTTTGCTGACGAGCGCTGCCAGCGCGCCGGCCAAGAACGACCCGTCTTCCTCTTTAAAGGTAGCCGAGACGACGTTTGGATCGGGCACCACTGCGTCAATAATCGCGTAGTGCTGTTTCGGATACTGCTTGGAGATCTGGTCGAGATCTTTGTTCATCAGGAACCCGATCGCGTAGATCATATCCAGATGTTTTTCCGAAAGCGCGGTCAGGTTCGGCTGATAGTCCGAGGCCGAACGCGACTGCAGCACTTGCTTCTGTGCGCCGAGCGACTTCTCGGCCTCCAACAATCCGCGGTAGGCCGAGTCGTTGAACGACTTGTCGCCTAGGCCGCCGATGTCCGTCACCATACCGAGCGTGAGTTGTCCGGGCCGGGCCGCGCCCACGCCGTGGCGGCCGCAGGCGGCCAGCGTCAGCAACGCCGCAGCGACAGCGAAAGAAACGATCGCCTTGTGCTTCATCGGGGTATCGTACGCACAACCGCAGGCCGAAGCCTCCGAACGGAGGCCGTCAGAGGCCTCCCGAAGGGCAACTGAGTGCACGCCAAAGACCTGAACACAACTGCGCCGCGGCGCTGGTCGGAGGAACTCGGCGGGATTCGCTGGCTGCCGCGCCTGATCGACAAGGCGCGCGCGGCAATCGCGGGATCGCTCGGCGACTATCTCTACGGTCAGAGTCCCATCGACCGCGGATTACTGCGCGCTTTGGGTTTAACGTACCGGGATTTCACCGGCATCGTGCGCGCCGCGGGCGATGACGACGATGCCGTGCTGGCGGCGTTACAGAAACGCGTGCCCGAAGGAGTCGAGCGCGCGCGCAAGTGGAGCGAACGTCTGCCGTTGCGTCATCGATCGCTGCTTTTCTTAATCGATCTCGACGACGGCCATAACGCGGCTTTGCGGCCAATACGTGGTTTCGTGCACATGCTGACCCGCCTCGAAACACACTACATCCGCTATCGCTGGCCGGCGGAAGCGTCGCTCATCGGTTTAGAGATCGAAGCGCAAAAAGCCGGCGAACGTGCGGCGGCTGCAAGCGGCACCGACGAAGAACCCTATCGCTGGCTCACCGCGCAAAACGTCGACATGGCCTGGAAGATTCTGCTTTCGATCGTTTTGATCGGCGTAATGCTTTACTATGCCATCCATTTCGTCGAACGGATCGGATTTGTCGCGTTCATCATCATCGGCGCGATCTTTTTTGCGTACTTGATCTATCCGCTCGTGCGATGGCTCAACAGAAAGCTGCATCTGATTCTCGCCATCCTGGTCGTCTACGCCATTTTTGCGGCGGTCGTCGCGATCGGCTTATCGTACGGCATTCCGGCGATCTCCGGAGAGCTCACAAGACTCACGCATGACGGGCCGATGATTCTTGCAAAAACCCGGGACTTTCTGACAAGCCCGTCGACGCCTGTGCTTGGAAGTGCGCCCGACTCGATTCGCCGGGAACTCGCGCAGCTGCCGGCTCAGGCCGTCACCTGGTTTCAGCAGCACGGCGGCGGCGCGGCTGCCGGGGCCGTTACCGTCATCCTCGGTACCGCGGCTTTTTTGGGCTCGCTCATCGCAATTCCGGTCTTGGCCGCATATCTATTATTCGATTCGGAGATCATCAAACGGTTCTTCATGGGATTCGTGCCGGAACGGCGGCGCGAGGCTACATTGGGTTTGCTCGCCGAGCTGGAAGAAGTTCTGGGCGGATTCATTCGCGGGCAGCTCCTGGTCGGCGCGACGATCGGGATAATCATCGCAGCCGGCTTGATGATCTTCAGAGTGCCTTATGCGATTTTGATCGGCGCAGGGGCCGGCGCGCTGGATCTCATTCCGTACATCGGGCCGGTGATCGCTTTCATTCCGGCGCTCATTATCGGCTTCTCGGCGGGCGGGACGGGCATGGCGGTGAAGGTCGCCGTCGTGTTTCTCATCGCTAATCAGCTCGAGGGCCACGTGATCGCGCCGAATATCGTCAGCCGTACGATCAAACTGTCGCCCAGCGCGATCGTTGTGGCGGTGCTTATCGGCGGCGAGCTCTACGGCGTGCCGGGGATGTTCATCGCTGTACCGATCGCGGGAATCATCCGCGTCTTGCTGCTGCACGTCATTCCGGGTTCGGTGAGCCGCGAAGAAGCGCGGCCTGTCCTGACCAAAGAGTCGCAAGAGACCGTCGAAGCCGACGCGCAGGCGCAAGCATGAGCGGTCCGCGCGTTGACATCATCGGCGTTCCGATGGATTTGGGCGCCAGCCGGCGCGGCGTGGACATGGGACCCTATGCGGTGCGCTACGCGCAATTGCACGAACAGCTGCGTGCGCTGGGCATCGAGCGCATTGAGGATCACGGCAACTTGCACGTGCCGATTCGCGAGGCGGTCGACCCGCACGACAAGCACGCCAAGTACCTCGACGTGATCGACAGGATCTGCGGCGAGCTGGCCGAGCTGGTAGAGCGCTCGGTTCGTGCGGGCGGTTTCCCGGTTATTCTGGGCGGCGACCATTCCATCGCCATCGGCACCTTGGACGGACTGAAACGGGCGCGCGGCAAGCCCGCGGGCTTGGTGTGGATCGACGCGCACGGCGACATCAACAGTCCGAAGAGCTCGCACTCCGGAAACGTGCACGGCATGCCGCTGTGGTTTGCGCTGGAGCGCGGCTATGCAGATCCAAAGCGCACGGTCCAGATCGGCCTGCGCGATCTCGAAGCTTCCGAAAAAGAGAACCTGCGCAGTTCCGGCGTCAAAGCATTTACGATGAGCGACGTCGACAAAATGACGATGACGCGCGTCATGGAGGAAACGATCGCGATTGCAGGCGCCGGCGACACGCCGCTGCACGTCTCGTTCGATCTGGATGCGATCGACCCGCGCGAAGCGCCCGGGACCGGCACGCCGGTCAAAGGCGGCCTGAGTTTCCGTGAAGCGCACCTTGCAATGGAGATGCTGGCGGAGTCGGGCAAACTCGGATCGATCGAAATGGTCGAGATCAATCCGATTCTCGACACGCGCAATCAAACCGCATTGCTTGCGGTCGGGCTCATAAGCTCGGGTCTTGGTAAAGCGATTTTATAACGAAAGACCGCTTTTGTTTGTGCGTGATGCGGAGGCCGAAGGCGGGGGACCCCATCGGCTTTGCCGATGGGGGGCGTGGAGCGCGCAGCGCGGATACGCCGGTTAGACCCGAAAGCTATACTATAGTTTTATTGTTGCGACGCCTTCGCAACTGACGCCGCCGCCGCACACCGCGGCATCCCATGTCGCAGCCGCCAGCATCGTTTGAATAGCTTTTTGAGTCTGATCGTCGAGCGGCGGATGAAATTCGATTTTCTTCGTGTGGCCGTCTTCGTCGACCGTTATAACCAACGTGACGTGCACGTTGAAGCGTTGCATCAGCGCAGTCTTGACGCGCGGATCGAGCACCGGCGGTTGCTCGGCGCCGAAGGGTGAGACGCCGCCGCGATCGTTCACGCCGCTGCCCGCGATGGTGACGTTGGCCGTGCCTTGCGGGTTCGGCACGATTCCGGGCTCGCGCTGAAGCGTCGGTTCCTTCGGTAGACGCGTTCCCGGCGCACGCGCCACCAGCGGCACGGGTTGCCGCGCCGGCACCAGGCGCGGCGCCGCCGCGACCCGGCCTTGCGGACCGTTCACGGGTGTCGGACGCGAGCGCGGATTATGATTCTTCGCCGAGAGCTCGCTGTGTCGCCGCTCGAACGACACCGTAGGTGAGCGGCGGTTCGTTCGCGGCATCGCGACGGGAAGCGGCCGCGCGTCGGCATGCTTTTCGATGTGAATGTGCGCGATGCGCGCAAAGGAGAGTGTCTCGACCGCTTCCGGGCCCTGTGGTAATAGCGCCGGCCACATGGGAATGAGGAAGGCTACGACCAGATGGATGCCGAGCGACGCGGCGAACGCGCGCCGCAACGTTTGGCCGGAACCGGCAGTTTGAAGCATCACAGCCCCTTACACTCGAGTCAATGAGAATACGACCCGCTCTGTGACGGGGACCTTTCTGGAGAAACGCTCGTGCGACCGACCGATATCGTTCTGTATCAAACCGACTGGTGCCCATACTGCACCCGCGTGCGGGACAAACTCGCCGAACTGCAGTTGGAGTACAAAATCGTCAACGTTCCGGACAGCCACGCGCAACGCACCGTCGTGCGCGAGATTTCCGGACAAACGGGAGTCCCGGTGCTAGTGGATGGTAAGGTCGTACTCGATGACGACGATGTCATCATCCCGTATCTCGAAGAAACCTACGGTCAGACGGCGGTCAAGTAAACCGCCGCCAGCGATCCCGCGATGAGCGCGCCTACTAAAGTTGCAAGCGCGTTGACGGCATCGTTGTCGATCCAACGCAAACCGCGTACCAATGACGTCCTGTTTCCGCATACGTGCGGGCTCGTTTCGCAGCGGCGTTGGCAGCGCGCGCAGTAGTACAAGGCCTGTACGCTCGCACCGAGGATCGAATCGGCGATCGCACCCGCGAAACCGGCGGGCGCAACGATCCACAGCGGCGCAACGCCGACCGCGTAGGCGAACAGTCCGACAACGGCAGCTCCGCCGGCTTCGGCCAGCGTGCCGGCGAGCGTTACGCCACCGGAGAGTCCGCGCGGGACCGTTTGGAATCCCAGAATCGATCGCGGCAGCGATCGCGCGAGCGTGCCGAGCTCCGTCCCCCATGTGTCGGCGGCGGCAGCCGCAAATGCGCCGCCGAATGCGGCCGCGAGCACTATCGAATGCGTGAATGCGTACCCGATCGCGCACACGGCGGCAATTCCGCCGTTCGCCAAGACCTGCCGCGCGTCGCGCGCGCCGCGTTTGTCTACGTCAACCAACGCTTTTTTAAACCGCTTTCCGGAACGCGAGAGCGCGATCGCCGGGATGAAGAATGCAAAGAGGACAACCGCAAAGGGCCAGTCCCCGGACGCAAATACGGCTGCGCCGACAAACCAAGCCGCGAACGCTCCGTCGAGCGTCAGCGCCTGGGCGCGCCATGCGGCGAGCGCGACGGCGCCGGCAAACCCAATCGCAATTACAACTGTAATGCGGCCACGAGCCCTTGCGCGGTGTACTCTTCGGCGACGACGTGCACGGCCAAGCCCTGATCGCGCGCGGCTTGCGCGGTGATGGGGCCGATGCAAGCGACGATCTTTCCGTCGCTGGCTTCGCGCGCGTTCGCAGCTCCGCCCAAGTTGTGGATGAAGCCCTTCACTGTGCTCGCGCTGGTGAACGTCAAAATGTCGCTCTGCTGCACGCGCTGCGCGAAGAGCGGGTCGTCGGTAAAAACTGTTTTGTACGCGGCCACGACCTCTACCGGACGTCCGGCGGCGGTTAGACGCTCGGGAAGCACGTCGCGCGCTTCGGCCGCGCGGTACAGCAGCATACCATCGCCCTTGCACGATGACGCGATCAGCAGATCGGCGAGATCCTCGGCAACATAGCGCTGCGGCACCGCGTCCGCGTAGATGTTTCGTTGGAGCAGCGCTTGCGAGGTCTTTAACCCGATAGCTGCGATCTTTGCTTCGCCCAGAGTCCGCGCGTCGTCGCGGCGCGCATCGAGGTGATCGAAGAACGCCTTCACGCCGTTCGCGCTGGTGAAGATCACCCAGGCATAGCGTGAGGGATTGACGGTGGCTTGTTCGGCGGCGCGGAGATCGTCGGGCGGCGCGATGGCGATCGTGGGCGCGACGACCGGCTGCGCACCGTGGCGGAACAACTCGCGCACCATGTCGTCGTTTTGGCCCGCCGGCCGCGTCACCAGCACGCGTTTGCCGAAGAGCGGAAACTTTTCGAACCAGGCAATCTGCGAACGCAATCCGACCACGCTGCCGATGACGACGATCGCAGGCGCTTGCAGACCCGCACGTTCCGCTTCATCCGCAATGGTCGCAAGCGTGCCGGTGGCAGTGCGCTGCGACGGCCGCGTTCCATCCTGAATGACGGCAGCCGGCTGCGTCAACGGCAAACCGTTTGCGATCAGTTGCGCGGCGATGTCGCGCAGATTGCCCATGGCCATCAGAAAGACGAGCGTTTGCTGCGGATCGGAGAGGCGCGACCAGTCGATCGCGGATCGGTCCTTCGTTGGATCTTCGTGGCCGGCGACGATCGTCAGAATGGTGTTATGGTCGCGATGCGTTACCGGAATGCCGGCGTACGCGGGAGCCGCCAGTGCGGAACTGATGCCGGGAACGATTTCGAATGGAATGCCGGCGGCGTGGAGCGCTTGCGCCTCTTCGCCGCCGCGGCCGAAGAGAAACGGATCGCCGCCTTTGAGACGCACGACGCGTTTGCCCTCGCGGGCCTTGGCGATCATCAGCGTTTCGATTTCGTCCTGCGGCATGGTGTGATCGCCGCCGCGTTTGCCGGCGTAGATGCGCTCGCACGATTCGGGCGCGAGCGCGACAATTGCGTCGGCAGCCAGCGCGTCGTACACCAGGACGTCCGCAGTTTTCAGAACTTCGTGAGCGCGCACGGTGAGCAGCCCAGGGTCGCCCGGTCCGGCTCCCGCCAGAAAGACCTTACCGGTCGGCAACGTCGAGTTCGAAGAGCTCCTCGAGCAAACGCGCGTGCGCTATCGCCTCAGAGCTGTTCAGCGAAGCCTTCTCGCGCAATCTCGTCACGACCGTGTGCAGCAACTTCGAGATAATCGTGAGCGACGCTCCGGTGATCAGCATCTTTTCGCGCTCGCTCAATTCGGGGCAGCGCGCGAAGAGGCGATCTAATTCCGCGGACCGCACCGACTCCGCTTTTTGCGTGAGCGATGCAATGACCGGAACGGTCGCGCGTCCCCGATACCACTGCCGGAAACGATCGACGTATTCGGCGACGATCTCCTCGACCTGCGGGATGGCGGCACGGCGCACTTCAAGTTTTTCATCAACGTGTGATTTGAGGCCGTCGATGTCCACCAGCGTAACGCCCGGGATCTCCGCAATGCCCGGATGCGCGTCGCGCGGCACCGCGATGTCGATGACGAAAAGCGGCCGCTGCGGGCGGTGCGCCATGGCCGCGCCTACATTCTCCGGCGTCAGCACGAAATGCGAAGCGCCGGTGGAGGTGACGACGATGTCCGCCGCTGCGAGAGCGGCGATCAGCTCGCCCGGTTCGAGCGCCTCGCCGGCGCCGATCTGCGCGATCACTTCCTGCGTTCGCTTGACGGTCCGGCTGAGCACGGCGAGATTGCGCGCACCTTCGCTGCGGAAACGTTTGGCCGCGGTGCTGCCCATCTTGCCGGCGCCGATCACCAACACGTCGCGTCCTTCGAGCGATCCGAGCCGCCGCTTCGCGAGCTCTATCGCTGCGGTAGCAACGGACGGCGACTCTTCGCCGATGCGCGTCTGCGTGCGCGCAGCTTTGCCCGCGCTCATCGCTTCGCGCAGCAGTTTGTGCAGCGTCTCGCCGATCGCGTGAGCATCTTGCGCGGCCGCGTATGCGTCTTTGACTTGCCCGAGAATCTCCGCTTCGCCGATCAGCATCGAATCGAGTCCGGTGCAGACGCGGAAGAGATGCTCGACCGCTTCGCGGCCCAGCAGCGTATATAAGTACGATTCCAGATCGTAATCGACGGACGAGTGCCGGAAGTTTTGCAGAAAAGACTTGAGCTGCGTGACGCCGGCTTCGTAGTCGTCAAGCTCCGCGTAGATCTCGAGCCGTCCGCATGTCTGCAGCATCATCGCTTCGCGCACGGCTTCGTAGTCGCGCAGCGCGACCAGCGCTTCGCCCATCCGCGAAACCGGAAAGACGTGACGCTCGCGGACTTCCACCGGCGCCGTGTTGTGCGAAAGGCCGAGACAGACTAACGGCATTCGTTCTCCGCTGCGGCAAACGACAGGCGATGCGTGAGAATCGAGAGCTCGCCGGCAAGGTCGATATTGCGAACGATCACCGGATGACGCATGCGCAGCGAGACCGGCGCGAAATTCAGCAGCGCGCGCACGCCGTTCCCGGCCAAGCGGTCCGCGATCGATTGCGCGGCTTCGGCCGGAACGGCAATAACGCCGATATTCGCATCAATGCGCGCGAGTGCGCTCTCCAAACCGGCTACGTCCTCCACGGAAACTCCTTGCCAGATCTGTCCGACGACTGCCGCCGAATTGTCAAAAATTGCCGCAACCTTGAACCGTTCCTCGCGCGCCGCCAAAAACGTGGCGAACGCGTGTCCCAGGTACCCAAAGCCGACGATCGCA
Source organism: Candidatus Rubrimentiphilum sp. (assembly GCA_035710515.1). Taxonomy (NCBI): domain Bacteria; kingdom Bacillati; phylum Vulcanimicrobiota; class Vulcanimicrobiia; order Vulcanimicrobiales; family Vulcanimicrobiaceae; genus Candidatus Rubrimentiphilum; species Candidatus Rubrimentiphilum sp. The sequence continues at coordinate 679,421 of DASTDE010000004.1, forward strand.
ATGCGCCAGTCCCGTTCCAATCCTAAGACAAGGGCTAGCTGGTCTACCAGTGGTTTTATCGCATAGCCCTGTCCGCGCCGTCCCAGCGGTCCGAGCGCCGAGAGATCCTTGCGGATCTGCGTCGACGATATAGTATGCCCCAGCAAGTCGGCCAGGCCGATCGACGTGATGACGGTCTTTCCGTCCGCGGCAGCCTGCGCCAGCGCGCGATGGTAGGCGAAGAGGCGCGGGATTGCGACCTCGCTTTGGGCCAGCCGCAGCGCGCCGGCCTTGAGAACCGGAGCGCGAATCGGATCGATCATCGAACCGCCGCCGTGGCGAGGTGAGCGAGCGCTTCGTCGGCCACCGAAATCGTTCGCTGAATCTCGCGTGTCGTGTGCGCGGTGGAGACGAACGTGGACTCGAACTGCGAGGGCGCCAGATAGATGCCGCGATCGAGCATCGCGTGAAAATACTTCGCGTATGCTGCCGTATCCGAACGCATCGCACTTTCTAGATCGGTGACGGGACCGGGCGTGAAGAACGTGCAGAGCATCGAGCCCGAATACGTGCTGTACTGAGCGACGCCGTGCTTTGCGAAGACTTCACCGAGGCCGTCGCATAAAAGTTTGGTCAGCACTTCGAGACGTTCATAGAGCGTCGGATCGCCGGCGATCGTGCGCAGCGTTGCGATACCCGCGGCCATCGCCAGCGGATTCCCCGAAAGAGTGCCGGCTTGGTAGACTGCGCCCTCCGGTGCGAGCTCGGCCATGATCTCGGCGCGACCGCCCAGCGCACCGATCGGAAGCCCGCCGCCGATCACCTTGCCGAGTGTCGTCAGATCCGGCACGATGCCTTCGCGTTCTTGCACGCCTCCGCGCGCAACGCGAAAACCGGTCATCACCTCATCGAAGACGAGCAGCGCGCCATGCGTATCGCAGAGGTCGCGCAGCATCCGCAGATAACCGGGCGCCGCCGGAACGAAACCCATGTTGCCCGCGTACGGCTCGACGACGATTGCCGCAATTTTTCCCGTATTCGCATCGAAGGCGCGCGCGACGGCGTCCGCATCATTGAACGGTAGCACGATCGTGTCGTGCGCAACGCCGGTCGTGATTCCCGGTGAATTCGGAATGCCGTTGGTAAGCGCGCCGCTGCCGGCGGCGATCAGAAACGTATCGGCGTGTCCGTGATAACAGCCGGCGAACTTGACGATCTTGTCGCGTCCCGTGAATGCGCGCGCCAGTCTGCTCGCGCTCATCGTCGCTTCCGTGCCGCTCGAGGTAAAACGAATGCGCTCGATCGACGGCATCATGCTCGCGATCAGCTCGCCGAGTTCGGATTCGGCCTCGGTCGGCGTGCCGAACGAGCTGCCGCGCCCGGCGGCTTGGACGATCGCTTTGACGACGCCGGGCGGAGCGTGTCCGAGAAGCAACGCTCCCCACGAGAGGACGTAATCGACATACTCGTGGCCATCCAGATCGTACAGAAATGGGCCTGAGCCACGCTGCATGAAGACCGGCGACCCGCCGACTGCGCGAAATGCGCGCACGGGCGAGTTAACGCCGCCTGCGATAATGTCGCGCGCGCGCGCGAAAGCCGAAATCGACCGTTCTAATCTCAACGATAAAGTCCTAAAAGTGCATCGCGATCGGCGCTGGTGTTGACATTGGCCAGCCGCCGTTCGTCGGAAAGGCGAACGCGCCGGTGTCGCAGTCTTTCGACGACCGCGCTCACGGCTCCCGAGCCCGTTTCGAGTTCGCGGACGCCCTCACGCAGAAAGGCTGCGCGAGCGTACAGGCCGCACAACGGCTCGACCCGTCCGTCGCGCTCGGCCACGACGGCTTCAAGCCCGTCTTCCCATGCCGCCAGCAGCTCGCCGAGCGCCTCCCCGTCGAGGAACGGAGCGTCGCCGGCAACCGCAAAGCAGCGCGCTTGCGGAACCTTTTCAAAGGTAGAGACGAGTCCGCCTAACGGTCCGAGACCGGGCCGCCGGTCGGCGACGACCGGGCAATCGAGTTCGCGTGCGATCGCCTCGCCGAAGGGAGCGTTGGCCGAAACATACACCGGGCCGATCGATCGAACGTTGCGATAGACGCGCAGCAGCAGCGGGACGCCGCCGGCGTCGCTCTCCAACTTGCCCGGAAAACGCGATGCTTGCCCCCCGGCTAAGATAACGACTGCGATGCTATCGGCTGCGGGCCGCATACTCTTTGGCGAAGTACGTGATGACGATGTCCGCGCCGGCACGCGCAAAGCCGACGAGCATCTCGTGCACGGCACGTTCTTCATCGATCCAGCCGTTGAGCGAGGCGGCCTTGATCATCGAGTACTCGCCGCTGACGTTGTACACCGCGAGCGGCAGATCGAAGCGCTCGCGCGCCGCGCGAACGACGTCCAAGTAGGCCAGCGCGGGCTTTACCATTAAAATGTCGGCGCCTTCCTCGACATCCAGCGCCATCTCGCGCATCGCCTCACGCACGTTGGACGGATCCATTTGATACGTGCGTCGATCGCCGAACTGCGGCGTCGAGCCGGCTGCGTCCCTGAACGGCCCGTAAAATGCGGACGCGTACTTGGCGCTGTACGCCATGATCGCGGTCTCCTCGAAATCTTCGCCGTCCAGCGCTTCACGGATCGCGCGCACGCGGCCGTCCATCATGTCGGACGGCGCCACGACGTCGACGCCGGCGCGCGCATACGTGAGCGCCGTGCGCACGAGCAGTTCGACCGTCGCATCGTTGTCCACGTCGCCGCGTTCGTTGATGATCCCGCAGTGGCCGTGGTCGGTGTACTCGCAGTTGCACAGATCGGCAATCACGACCATATGTGGTAGCGCACGCTTTATTTCACGCACGGCACGCTGGACGACGCCGTCGGGATCGTAGTTGCTCGTTGCCTTCGCATCTTTGGTTTCGGGAATCCCGAAGAGCAAGACGCTGCCCAGTCCGAGTGCATCAAGCGTCAACGCCTCGCGAACGGCGCCTTCCACGGTGAAGCGCTCGATGCCCGGCATCGATGCGATCGGTCCGGCGTCATTGCTGTTTTCCACGACGAACAGCGGCTGGATCAATTGCTCCGGATCGATCCGGTGCTCGCGCACGAGTGCGCGCATGGCGCTGCTGCGGCGCAGTCTGCGCGGGCGGATCGCTTGCCGCAGTTTCGTGCGAATCATGAAATGGAATGCTCCTTGGAGTTCAAGTGCGAGCGGATTGCGCCGACGAGCGCGTCGATTTCCGCCTCGGGCGCAACCAGGTCCGGGGTGAAGCCGGCGGCGTGCGCGGCCGCCGAACTGGCCGGGCCCATCGCGGCGATGGCCGGCCGCCGTTCGAAACGGTGGACTCGCGCCAAGTACGCCGAGGCGGCGCTCACCGAGCCGCTCGAGGCGAAAACGATCATATCCGGTTCGCGTTCGCCCAGGCCCGAAGGTTCCGCTTCACCGGAGCGCATCTCGACCACTTCCGCCCCATCCGCCCGCAAGGCGGCGGCAATCCGGCTGGCTTGCTCCTGTGTGCGCGGCAGAACCACGAGCCTGCCGCGTAGCGGCTGCTCCGCACGCTGCGCGCCGAGGACTTCGGACGCGCCTTGCGCCTCGAGCGCGGCGGCCACATCCGCCCCCAGCGTTTCAGCTTGCGGAACCGTTTCGACCGGCCGGCGCAGCTGCGTCCGAATAATACGCGAGCCGTCGAGCGCCGCCACCGCGCCGGTCGCTTCCAGCTGTCCGTCTTCGAACCGCGCATGAAGGCCGATTGGAGCCTGGCAACCGCCGCGCAGTGCGCGCAGCGCGGCACGCTCGCACACGATCGCGAGTTCGGCTTGCGGATCGTTGACGGCGGCCCGGACCTCGCGCGCAAGCTCGTCGTCTGTCCGCAGCTCGACCGCGAGCGCGCCTTGACCCGCGGCCGGCACCATCTGCGCGATCGTGAACGGCCGCATATGTTTGGCTGTCGCGTGCAAGCGCTGCAAACCTGCGGCTGCCAAGACGATTGCTTCATACTCGCCCTCGCGCAACTTGCGAAGACGTGTATCCACATTGCCGCGCAGATCGACGTACTGCAGATCGCTGCGCAACGCAGCGAGTTGCGCGCGCCGCCGAAGGCTTGACGTACCGACGCGCGCGCCTGCCGGCAGCGCGTCGAACGTTTCAAAACGTTCGCTGCAGAAGACGTCGCGTGGATCTTCGCGTGAAGAGATCGCGGCGAGCTGCATGTCGTCCGGTATCGAGCTGGGCAGATCTTTGGCGGAATGAACGGCGTACCGCGCGCGCCGCTCGCGCAGCGCAATTTCGAGTTCCTTGACGAATAAATTCTCCGCGCCTATGTCGGCAAACGATCGATCGCGAATGCGGTCGCCGGTCGTCGTGACGTTCAAGAACGTGGTTGCGACGCCGCGCTGCGCGAGTTTGGCGGCGACCGTGCGCGCTTGTATCATGGCGAGCGTACTGCCGCGTGTGGCGCAGACTACCGCGTCGACGCTCATCGCCGCAAGCTGTTCGACCGGAAGCTCCGCCAGTGCGCGCAGCACGCCGGCGCGTTCGTCTTTTGGTACTTCGGATTTGACGTACTCGCGCATCCGTCCAAGCGTTTTTATGGCGGCTGCATACGATTCGCCGAAATGCTCGCGCAGTTCGCCCGTCAGCCGCTTGGCAAACGCCGGAGCTGCACCGCCGGTGTCGACTGCAAACGTCAGGTCGCCGATCTGTACCGTTGCCGACATCGCGAAGTCGCCGCGTTCGGGTTTGGACGCATCGCAGACGAGGACACCGAGCCGGTGCGCGTCCGCGCAGATTCCCGCGTTGACCGCATCGTCGCCGGTCGCGGCGATGGCCAAAAATGCTCCCTCCAGATCGCCCACGGCGTAGGCGCGCTCGTGCAGCTCGAACCCATGTTGCGCCGCCGATTTGCGCAGATCGTCTGCAATATCGGGCGCGACCACGCGCAAGCGCGCGCCGGCCGCGTGAAGCGCCGCGCTCTTTTTGCGCGCCACCTCGCCGCCGCCGGCCACCACTGCCAGGCGGCCGCGAACGTAAAGTGTGATCGGAAACGACATCGGTGCGCATGACTTCGCTGGATGACTGCCCAAAACTGCAGCGCATGCGACCTCCCGTCCGCGCCGCGTTAATAGGAGCGGCTATCGCCGCACTGGCGACCCTCCCCGGACTCGGCAGCGGCACGCTTTGGGATAACAGCGAGACCGCCTACGGCGAGGTGGCCCGGGAGATCTTCCTGGCGCGCGACTGGGTCGTTTTACATCTGAACGGCTCGCCGTGGTTCGTACAGCCGCCGCTCTATTTTTGGCTGGCGGCGATCTGCGCGAAAATCTTCGGCGTCACGACTTTTGCGTTGCGGTTGCCTGCTGCTCTGGCGACCATTGCCATGGGCGCGATGACGGCGTATGCGGTGGCGCGCCAAGCCGGCGCACGCGCCGGCGTCTATGCGAGCCTCATTCTTTCCACGTGCCTGATGCAAGCGATCGTCGGCAGGCTGGCGATCATGGACGCGCTCCTGGACCTCGGCGTCGCGGCGGCGATCTTCTGGTGGTTCCGCGCGGTGCAAACGGGACGCGACAGTTATTTCATCTATGGATGGATCGCGGCGGCGTTCGGCTTTCTGGCGAAGGGCCCGGTGGCGCCGGTTGCCGCGCTGCTCGTGATGGTTCCATATTACCTGTGGGAGCGCCGCGCTACGCATGCGCGGCCGCCGAGCTGGCGCGCGTGGGCTGCGGGCTTGGCGATTTTTGTGGTGATCGTTGCACCTTGGTTTGCCGCGCTGTGGATGCGCGCGGGCGGCGGCGCCGTCGCGCAACTGCTCGGGCATTACACGTTCGGCCGTTACACGGGCACGATCGAAAACCAAGGCGGTCCGCTTTGGTATTACGTGCCCGTGCTGATCCTGGGATTCTTTCCGTGGATCGCATTCTTTCCGTCGGCGCTCGCGTTTGGAATCAAACAGTTGCGCGAACCGGCCGCGACGACTCCCGAGCGAGGTTTGCAGCAGCTCGTCCGGCTCTCCATTGTCTGGGTGCTGGTGCCGTTTATTTTCTTTAGCTTTGCGCGCACGAAGCTGCCGAACTATGTCGCGCTGGAACTTCCGGCCTTTGCACTGCTGGTAGCGCTTTATTTTGAATCCGTCGTCGAGCGCGTACGTAGCCGCTCGGCGTTGATCTCGACATCCGCCGTACCACTGACGATTCTGCTGCTCGCGATAGCGATCGTCTGGTTTTCGCGCGACAACCGTTTGACAACGGAGCTCTATGTGGCGGCGCGGAGTTTGATCTGGGTGGGCGCGGCGATCTTCGCGGGATCGATCGCGGCCTTCATCGTCCTGCTCAATCGCAAGCGTGCGGAAGCGGCGCCGTACGTGCTGGCAGTCTCAATGGTTTTTGCCCTGGGCTTTCTCGGGCTGCTGGTTCTGCCGCAAGCCGAGCAGTTCAAGCCCGTGCCGCATCTCGCCGCCGTCATCGATCGCGATCGTCAACCCGGGGACGCCGTGGCGATACAAAATTTCTCCGGCGGCAATGCCCTCGTGTTCTATACGCAGCCGGTGGTGTACGTCTTGGCGTCGCCCGATGCGCGCCGCGCCGACGACGGCGCCGATCCGCGCAACGTGATCTGCGGATCGCCCCGCACCTGGCTGGTCGCTCCGCGGCACCGGCCGTTCACCTCGCAGACGTTCGGACGTGCGCGGCACCTCGTCTCCAATTGGGGTGAGGCGAACCTGTACTTGTACGACGGGCCGGCGTGTAGCTAAAGGAAAAGGAATGCGGCGTCGCCCACGCGTTCGAGCGTGGGGTTTTCGATCCGCGCGGTGCCGGCGATTGCAGCGCCGCGTTTTGCAAAGGTAATCTGTAACGCGTGGCGCGTCTCGTTCGACACGTTGCGCGTGCCGGAGTGCAGCACGTGGCCGTTAAAAACAATGGCCGATCCGGCCTTGCATTGCATGAGACGTTGGCTCGGATGCGGCGTGTCGGCATCGGCCGGCGTCGGGGTATTTCTTTGCCGGTGTGAGCCCGGAACGATGCGCGTCGGGCCGTTTTCCGCGGTGAAATCGACGAGCGCGACGATCGCCGTCGCCGCCATATATTCGCCACTGTGCACTTGCATGTAATCCGCATGGAGCGTCTGCGCGCCGTAGCCGGGCTTGGGCGCGCGGTAGGCCAACGAACCGATTTTCAGATCGTAGCCGAGAATATGTGCGATTGCAGCCAGCAGCCGCGGCGACTTCCAAACCGGGTCGAACGCGGGATCGTTGACGAGGTCGATCAGATGCAGCGTACCTCCGGCGCGCCACGTCGGATCGAGCCTGGCTTGCGCGATCAGTCTGTCGATCGCGGTTCGAACCTTAGCGAGCTGCTCGGCATTCAAGAGATCGACAATAACGTAGCCGTCCGTATCCAGCGTGGCCCGTTCGGCATCCGTCAGTTGCGATTCATCGGCGCCCAGCGAGCGCAGCAACGCCTCGGTCTCGGCGCTCTCCATGCCGCGGTTTACTTTTTGAGTTTCGCTACGTCCGACGCGCTGACCGCGCTCGCGCTGTTCGATCCAAGTGCCGAGCGGATGTACGTAACGACATTGGCGACGTCGTTCGTCGAGAGCGTCGCCTTCCATGGCGGCATTATCCCGTTGTAATTCTGGCCGTTGACTTGGATTGCGCCGTTTTTTCCGTTGAGTACGGTGAGAATCACTTGCTTAGGATCGCCCGTGACGAACGCGTTGCCGGCCAGCGGCGGAGCAACGTTGGGCATTCCCGCGCCCGCGGCGCCGTGGCACGAGCTGCAGTTTGTCGTATAGACTTTCTGTCCGGCTTTGGCAGCGGGGCTCACGCTCGCGGAGGTACTAACCGGCGCGTTAGCGGCCGCCGGCGGTGCGCTGGCCGCGGCTTGGGACTGTTTGCCCATGATCGAGAGCTGACTCCAAATCGTCAACCCCCAGATGATCGCGAGCGAGACGGCGAGCACCCATAAAATAAACTTGCGCGAGCCTAAGACGCGTGTCGTGCTCCGGTCAATCCACGGCAAAAGAAACAGTACTGTCGTTGCAAAGCCCGGAATGATGATCGCGCCGATGATCTCCAAATTGCCTGGAACGATATTGAGCAAGCCGAAGAGATCGAGGAAATACCAAGCCGGGTACGGCGTGAACGCCACTGTTGGATCGGCTTTTGCGTCCAGGAACGGCGGCCAGAACGTGGCCAGCGCAACGATAAAGATCAAGACGAGCAGCGATGCGACCGTGTCCATGAAGAGCTGATCCGGCCAGAAACGGCCCTTGCGCAACGGCCGCGGATCCTCGACCGGCGGACCGGCCGGCCCGTTGTGGCGGAAGATCGCCAGATGCGCGCCGACCAGCGCAACCAGCGCCGCCGGCATCAGCCAGACGTGCAAACCGAAGAACCGGTTGATGGTGAGCGTTCCCATCGTAGTGCCGTCCTGCGCGAACTGTTGAATCCAGCCGCCGATGAACGGTACGTTGAGCGTGAGATTGATGGCGACTTGCGACGCAAAGTACGCGTCCATGTCCCACGGGAGCAGATAGCCGGTGAGGCCGAGCACCATTGTCGTGAGCAGCAAGAGCACGCCGACGATCCACTGGATCTCGCGCGGCGACTTGTACGCGCCCCAAATCACCACTTGCAGTAAGTGCAGGAACAGCAGGGCAATCATCGCGGACGCGCCCCAGTAGTGAATGCTCAGCACGGTGTGCTGGAACGGATGTGCGTAAATGTACTTGGTGGATTCCCACGCCGTCATCGCCGATGGCGCGTAGAAGAACGTCAGGAAAATGCCGGTGACGATCTGCACGATCATCGCAAAGAGCGTCGCGCTGCCGAAGACGTACCAATAGCTGGCGCCGCCGGGGACGTCCTCGGTGAGAAAATCTTTCGCCATGGTGACGAACCCGGTGCGGCGGTCTATCCAATTAAGCATTATGCTGTGTACGACACGACGAGGCGATCGGGGATCGTCGGAGCGTAGCGGATCCATTCGATCTGTGCGACGCCGCTCTGTTCGCGCAGCGGCAGCGGGTCGAGTCCGCGCGCCGCGGGTCCGTGCGTTAGGCCGCCGACCGCATCGAATTGCGAGCCGTGACACGGACAAGCAAACTTGTTGTTGGCTGCATCATAGTTGTAGTAGCACCCCAAGTGCGGACAGATCGGGCTAAAGAGTACGAAGCCCAGTGTCACGATCGGGTATGGAAGCATGTTTTTGCCGGCCGGCGTGAACAGGTCTTTGCGATCCTTCATGAACTTCTGCGGATCCTTGACCTTGATGCCCCAGACCGATTGCGGCGAGGCCTCTTCGGGGAGGTAGGCGTCTTTGCTCTTGAGATTGATGTCGATGTGCACGGCCTTGTCGGTCGCCGTCTGCAGCTGCTTCCAGCCGTTTTCGTCCAGGCCCGTCCAGACTGCGCCGCCGGCGCCCACGTCGGGGTTCAGCGACCCTATGATCGGAATGGCAAGGGTGAGACCGATCACCCCGCTGATGGCAACGGTGGCCTTGGCCATCCACTGCCGGCGAGTGATCTCCTCAGGTGTTTCGGCCTCTTCGAAGCCGTGGGGCACGTGCGCATGGCTCGACAAATCGCGTTTCCTCCACTCCGATTCTAGGGCGGCTTTTCCGCCGGCGCCACGACCAACCTCTCAGATGGGCACGGGACCGCTTTAGCGAGTCGCCCTAACAGTCGCTGTCCTCCAGGAGCCCTATGTCGTTCGAGCGATTAACCTTCGCCAAAGCGAGAACGACATAGGGCGACTATAACTTATAGCTGTGGAGGCCGCTGATGAATATGTTCACGCCAAAGTAGCAGAACATGATCGAAAGGAAGCCGCCAACGCTGACCCATGCGGAGCGCACTCCGCGCCACGCGTTGCGCGTATGCAAGTGCATGTAAATCGCGTAGACGATCCAGGAAAAGAGAGCGGCCGTTTCCTTGGGGTCCCATTGCCAGTAATGGCCCCAGGACTCGTGGGCCCACATCGCGCCCGTGATTATCCCCAATGTCAAAAGCGGCAGTCCGACGGCGACGATGCGATAGATCAGCACGTCGAGTTGTGCGAGGCTCGGAATGGTGTTGAGCCATTGCGCGACGGCGTTGCCTTGCGAAGCGGCGGCTACAATGTTCGGCGTGTCCATTTTGAATGAAACCGGGGTCACTGTAAGGCCGGCATCCTGTATTGCGAGCGAAGCGGCCTGATAGGCGTACGTGCTTCGCATCGCCACGCCGGCGACATCTGCGAACGGGGTCACAGGCTGACCACCAAAATAGCGTTCGAAATAATACTTCACGAGAAACAGAATGCTCATGACGAACGAAACCATGAACGCCGCGTACGACGAGACCACGAGCGGGACGTGAATCTTTGCCCAGTACGATTGCAGCGACGGCACGGCCGGCATCGTGCCCTCGTTCCACGTTATGCCATATGCGAGAAAGATCGCGGCCAAGCCGATGACGAATGCGCCGGCGAACCACAGGTTGTAGCGGAATGCGAAAAAAATGAAAATCGCTACAGCAACCGCGGCAAAGAGCGACAGCGAGCCGTAAAGGTTCAGCAGCGGCCATATGCCGGTGATCTCGTAACGCGCGATTAACTGTGCGAACTGCGCTACGCAGCCGATAATAGCGAGCGGAATGCCCAAGTGCCGCAGCCACTCGTCGCGAGAGAACAGGTAAACCAAAAGCGCGAGTGCGCTGACGATGTACGCGCCCAGCGCGACGATCATCAGAACTTCGTCGAGCGGCATCTTTGGTTGCATGCGCTTACGTTGCCTCCGCCAGATTGAGTTTCGGCGCCGGCCGCCGCGGATTGAGATCGCGGTCGAGCTCGGCGACCAGGTCGTTGAATTGCTTTTCGAAGATGTCGTAGCCCTTGACCGTCGTCGCAGCAACTCCGATGGTGGCGCCCGCCGGTGTCGGGTCCACGCGCACGAAGAACCGCGCGGGCAGCATATGGAACGAAATAATCAAGCCCGCCAAGAGTACGAACGCTCCGATTCCGACCAGCGGAACGCCCGGATCGTGCGTGTATTGGATGCCGCTCACGAACAGGTACCGCTGCGGAGTGATGCGCCACCCGCCGCCGACGTCGATCGCGGAGTTCATCGGGACAAGCCCCGCGCCGGCGGCTTGGCCGTTGTCGAAGATTTGCAGAAATACCGCGGGATGGTTGACGCGCGGATCCGCGGAGGGCTGCCCGCTGAGACGGTCCACGGTCGGCACAAATTGAGCAACGGCAACGGTGCGCTGCGTTCCCGGAAGAGCGATTTCGTCCCCCGTAAGGTAATCGCGGTTCGCCAAAGCCGGAACGCGCACGCCGTCGTGCGTGACGCCGAAGCGCAAGGCGAAACCGTAGCTGTTTTGATAGAAGAGCGTGCCGTCGACGTCGAGCGGATGATTCACGCGGACCGTGGCTTGCCGCGGTACGCCGTCTTTGCCGATCGCGGTGACGCGAGAAACGTAATCGATCGGCTGGTAGACCATGCCGCTCTTGGTGAGAATCGGTTTTATCTTATAGGAGAAGCCGTTCAACCGGATCGAGGTCTGCGTGTGCGGGACCGAGACCGTTTGACCTGTGACGATCGCCTCGTCGCCCGAGAAGCCTTTGGCCCAGTAGATCGTCGTGCCCGCAGCGATGATGACGAAGCCGGCGTGCGCCACCAGTACGCCGCGCCGTGCCCAATTGTGCTTATCCGCGAACGTCCACTCCGTTCCGCCCAGTTCGCGTTTGCGCACCTGCCAGCCGCGCGTTCGAAAAAATGTCTCGACGCGATCGCGAATGCCTGCGGCGTCGCCCCGGACGTCAATGCTCGCGTGCAGCGGAATCTTTTCGATGTTCACCGCGCGCAGCGGAGGAAGTCTGGCTGGGATGACGCGCTTGAACGTGCAGACCGCCAGCGAAAGCAGAATGAGCCCGATGATGCCGACGTAATACGGCGTGTGATAGATGTTGTCGAAGTTGAGACGCAGGATGAGGCGTGCGAGCGGAGCAGCGTAGGCGTCGAAATACACGCTGGGATCCTTGCCTTGACCGATGACCACGCCAATCAGCGTGAGCAGACCCCAAACCAAGAACAGGCACACCGCAAAAAGCACGTTCCCAAACGTCCTAACGAAATCGTCGTACAGTGCGCGCATGCCTTAGTTACCGAGCATGATGCAGAGGGGCCGAAGGCCGGGGGCCCCGACGGTTTCACCGGCGGGGGGCGCGCAGCGCGCAGCGCGGATGCGCCTGTTCAGATGGGAATCGGCGTATAACTCCCGCATGGTTACGATCCTACGCTCAACGCTTCAGCGCGCCACGACTTTTCGAGCAGGACGATGATCCACAAGCTGGCTTCGTACAGCAGATACATCGGCACGGCCATAAGCGCCATCGTCAGCGGGTTGCCGTCCGGGGCGAGGATCGCACCGCAGACGAAGAAGCCGAAGAGAAAGTACCTGCGGTTTCGGCGCAGGAAGGCCGAGTTGATGATGCCGATGCGTGCCAGCGCCACCATGATGATCGGCGTCTGAAAGATCAGCGCGAATGCCAGAAAAATCAGCAGCAGGAAATTGATCGTCGATTCGATTCCAAAAGTTGGCGTGGCGATGTTATTGGTCACCAAAATAAGCGTGCCGACAACCCGCGGCAGCACGACGAAATGCGCGAACGCGATTCCGGCGAACGCGAGTATCACGGACGGCGCAATGTAGACGTAGACGAGTTTGCGCGTGCGCGGATGAAAAGCGGGCACGACAAACATCCACAGTTGGTAAAGCAGTACGGGCAGTCCAAGTACGATTGCCGCGTAGATCGAGAATTTGAATTCCGCCAGGATCGCGTCGGCAGGGCCGAACGCGTGCAGCTGGACGTTGTGGAAATAGGCGTTCTTGAGAAAATCGATTGCATACGGCGCCGGGATGAACAGTACGACGCCCAGTCCGAAGACCGTGACGATCGATATCAAGAGACGTTTACGGAGCTCCCGCAGGTGCTCCGTAAAGCTCATTTCCTTTTGGTCCCAGGTTTCGGACACGAGATCAGCCGCTTAACGTTCCTTTGTCCGTAGTTGGCGGCGGAATGTCGGCGCCGGTGCCGGAGGCGTTGTTCTGCGAGACGTTGTCCATCACGTCGGCGCCGGCTTCTTGGGCGCGCACGCGAGCATCCTCGCGCGCTTTGGCAGCCGCCAGGTCAGCCTCGGCTTGTCCCACCATAAACTCTTTTTTCGCCAGACCGGCGCTGCGCGCGAGCTTCGGCAGCTTCTCCGCTCCGAAGAGCAGGACGCCCAACCCGATGATGATCATGATGATTTCGGGGCTTCCCAGGGCGAGAATCGGGTGCATAACGTCTCTCTTTCTAGAAAAGTTTTTCGGTCACTTCGGCGGCCAGCAATCGCAGTTCGTCCTTGGCTGCGCCGTCTTGGAGGGGTTGGAGCGAATGCTCCGCGCGTCCGGCATACTCGGCGATCTGCGTCCTCGTCGCCTCGACCGCGCCCGAGCGCCGGATCCCGTCGATGACGGCGCCGGTGTCTTGCTCTCTTCCCTCATAGAAACGCTCGACCATGCCGCAGAGATCGGCGCCGCCTGTCTGCAGCGCCAGAATTAACGGAATCGTCATCTTACGCTCGGCCAGGTCGTTGCCGACGGGCTTTCCGAGCGTGGCGGCATCGGCGGTCACGTCCAGCAGGTCATCACGCATTTGAAACGCGATGCCGTAGTTCAATCCAAAGTCGCGCAGCGCCCGGACCTCTCGCGCGCTTGCGCCGCCGGCAATCGCTCCGCATTCGGCCGCGGCGGCAAAAAGCGATGCCGTTTTCTTGGCGACGATCTCGACGTACGCGTCTTGCGAGAGGCTCAAGTCTCCGAGCGAACGCAGCTGCAGCACTTCGCCGTCGCAGATCTCGGCGAGCACCGCCGAAAGAATGTTCGGAATCGGCGGCGGGTAGGACTCGGTGACATTCTTGAAGATCCACGCAAAGAGATAATCGCCCGCCAGTACGCTGATGCGGTTGCCGAAGTCGACGGCCGTCGCATTGACGCCGCGCCGGGTCTGCGCGTTGTCGACGACGTCGTCGTGAATCAGCGTGGCGACATGAATCAACTCCATGTAAGCCGCCAGCTGTAAGTGGCGATCCGGCTTCGGATCGCGCACGTGCGCCGCCATCAGCGTGAGCCGCGGGCGCAGACGTTTTCCGCCGGCCGCCAGCATGCGCTTCACCGCTTCGGTTATCAGCGGATTGTCGGTGGTGAACGTGTCGCGAAAAAACGTCTCGATCTCGTCGCGCCGCCCATTGACACGTGCGTTCTGAATCACTGCGGTTTGCTTCCGTAGTGCACTGCGACCGCTCCGCCCATGAGCCGCGCGAAGCCGGCGTTTTCAAATCCCGCGGCAGTGAACCGGTCGCGCAGGGCTTCGGCGTTGGGATGATGCGTCAAAGAATTCGGCAGATACGTGTAGGCTTGCCGCGATCCGCTGACGAGTCCGCCAATCAACGGCACGATCCGGTAGAAATACAAGTCGAAGCACGCCTTCCAGGCGGCGTTGGGAGCCTTGCTCATATCGAGATTTGCAAACCGCGCGCCCGGTTTGAGCACGCGCCGCACCTCGCGCAGCGTTGCATCGATATCGGCCACGTTGCGCATGGCAAATCCCATGGTCGCGCCATCAAAAGTGTTATCGGCAAACGGCAGCCGCATCACGTCGCCTTCGACGAAATCGATCTCGCCGCGAATCCGTTGGGCGCGTGCCCGCGCCCCCTCCAGCATCGGTTCGCAAAAGTCGACGCCGGTTACACGCAGCGACGGGTCGGTACGCACCAAATGAAAAACGATGTCGCCCGTGCCGCAGGCAAGATCGAGGATCCGCCCATTATGCGGCGGCCGCAAGAGCGCAATCGTGCGCCGGCGCCAGCCCTCGTCCATTCCCGCGCTGATGACCTTATTCGTCGCGTCGTAGCGCGGCGCGATCTCGGCGAACATTTCGCGGACATAATCGCTCTTGTCGGTGCCGGGCGGATGGGCCGTCGGAGTAGCGTTCATGCGAAAGGTTACGCTTCCAAGCGGCGGTCGGCGTTCCTGTGGAGACGCCCTTTGCGGAACCGCCGTCCGTCGTGATTGCGTCATGTGATTTCGCTCATCTCTGAAAAGCAGGTCGTCGCCGCTATCCGCGGCGCGCGATCGGTCTTGCTGACCGCTTACGCGCTTCGTCCCGGCCGGGTCCTCGAAAACCTCGAAGATGCCGCCAGGCGCGGTGCGAGCGTGAGGGTTCGTCTCGAAGGACGGCCTTACGGCGACACCGCCGGCCACCTGATCGCGGACAACCGTCGTGCGGTGAAGGCATTGCGCCGGCTAGGCGCCGACGCCAAACTCGTCGACACCAACGCGCGCAACGGCCCGGCGCTGCACATGAAGGCCGCGGTCTGTGACGGCGTTGCGTATTTGGACGATCGCAACTGGCCCGACGGCGGCGACACGATTGTGCGCGACGATTTTCGGACTGACATCGCCGCGATCGAAGCAGCGGCGCTTCGACAGCCGTCCGTAAGAAGCGAAGAGTTTTGGACGAGCAAAGCGCAAGCGCTCGCCGCCGAACGGCGTTTGCTCGCCAGCGCCGCGCACGCGAAACGCGTCGACGTCGAAAGCGAGTCGTTCGGATCGGGCGGCGGCGCGTATGGCGAATTAAAGCGCTTGGCGCAATCCGGCGTTCCGTGCAGGCTGATCGTCGCGCAGCGCGATCTGAACGCCAAGTCCGAACGCGCGCTAGCGTCGCTGGCGCAAGCCGGAGTAGCCGTTCGCGTCAGCAGTTCGGACGAAAAGATGGCGATCGTCGACGGCGCGCGCGCGTGGATCGGCTCGGCGAATGCGACGTCCAGTTACGTGAACGGCGATCAGATCGATTGGGGCCTGCGAACGGACGCACCCGACGTGCTCGCGCATCTTCGCCGCCGATTCCAATCTACGTGGAACACGGCAACCCCGTTGTCATCCTGAGCCCCGGTGTCATGGTGAGCTTGTCGAACCACGGCTGAGCAGCGAGCGAAGCGAGCCTGGACGAAGCCCGCACACGTTCGCCTCACGTGGGCCTCGACAAGCTCGGCCGCCCTTCGCCCTTCGACTCGCATTCGCTCGCTCAGGAGTAAACACTACGCTCAGGATGACACTATTTGACCCCGCTCGAAGGCCCTTTCATGACGCAAGCCGATCGTATAGAGGTTGCCGACCGTTATGCTAAGCTGCTGCAGCCGTATGCGAAGAAGCTAAGCCTGACGCATGAGAAACCCGGCCGGTACATGCTGATGACGAAAGCCAAGTCATTCGAAATACTCGTCAACGGCAAGTGGCAGATCCGGAAAGCGCCGTTCATGGTAGCTGGGGTCGTCGCGAATAAGAGCTACGTATCGTTCCACCTCGTGCCGGTCTACATGTTTCCGGATTTGATCGCGGCGTGTGCTCCGGAGCTGAAAAAGCGTATGCAGGGCAAGGGATGTTTCAATTTCCAGACCTATGACGCCGAGGCGGCGCGCGGGCTCAAAGCGTTGCTGAAAGCCGGGCTCGACCGCACGAAGAAAAGTCCGATGTTCAAACCCGGGACGTTCGATTAACTAAAGCGCTCGGAAGAGCTTCTTCGCATTCTGCGTCGTGATCTCGGCAACGTCTTGCGCCGGTAACGAAAGAATCTCGGCGACTTTCTGCGCCGTAACCGCGACGTAAGCCGGCTCGTTCCGCTGACCGCGGTGCGGAATCGGGGCCAGATAGGGGCAGTCCGTTTCGAGCACGAGGCGATCGATGCCGGTGGCAAGGACCGCGTCCCGTATCGGCTGAGCGGTCTTGAACGTGATGATGCCGCCGATGCCTAGATACAGCCCGAACTCCTCGACGTACGTCTTCGCCTGCGCCTCATCGCCGGTAAAGCAGTGCACCACGCCGCGCATGCCCGATTGCCACTCGTCGCGCAGAATGGCCGAGAAGTCTTCGAACGCGTCGCGATGATGAAAGATGAGCGGCAGCCCGGCTGTGCGCGCGATCGCCATCTGCGCGCGTAGAACGCGTTGTTGGACGTCGCGCGGGCTGTGATCGTAGTAGTAGTCGAGCCCGGTTTCGCCGATTGCAGCGATGCGCGAGTTGCGCAGGAACGGTTCGAATGCGGCGGCGATGTCGGCCGGCGCGTCTTTGGCTTCGTGCGGATGAATGCCGGCCGATGCGAAGAGACCGTACTGCGCGGCGGTCGCGAAGGCTCGTTGCGTATCGCTGAGATCGCAACCAACGGTAATTGCGGTTGCGACTCCCGCGGCTCGCATGCGCTCGACGGCGGCCCCGCGATCGTCGTCGAAGGCCTTATCGTGCAGGTGTGCGTGTGTGTCGAGGAGGCTGAGCACTACTCGTGCGCTTCGACCACGCGGTTGCGGCCCTGGCGTTTGGCTTGGTAGAGCGCGTGGTCGGCGCGCGCGAGCAACGATTCTACCGTGTCGCTGACGGTGGCAACCGCGACGCCGATGCTGACCGTCACGTGCTCGCCGTCCGCGTGGCGAACGTCCAGTGTTGAGATCGCCGCGCGCAGCCGCTCGCCGATTGCGACGGCTGTTTCGGCGTTCGTGTCGGGCATCAAGATGAGAAACTCTTCGCCGCCGATGCGTCCGCAGCGGTCGTTGCTCCGAATGGAGTGTACGATCGTCTGTCCGATGGAGCGCAAGCAGTGGTCGCCGGCCTGATGTCCGAGCGTATCGTTGATGGATTTAAAGCGATCGATGTCCACCAGAAAGACCGCGCAGGCGCCTCCGATGGCGACGTTGTCGACGCGATCGCGCAGCAACTGCATGATGGTCCGCCGGTTGGGCATTCCGGTGAGCATGTCGAGCGCGGCGGCGTTCTGGGTAGCAGCGATCGAACGGAAATCGCGCAGAAGCGGCGCGAGATCGGCGGCGGCGTCCGTCATACGTTTGCGATCCACGAACTGCGCGTTGGCGTACGGGCGATGCACGAGCAGCACGCCGAGCAGCGCGTCGTCGGAAGCACGGGCGGCATGCCCGAATGCAAAGAAGCTGCTGTTTCGCACTATAACGGCCGGTCTATCGGATCGATTCAATTCCTGAAGAGCGCGGGTGCCAAGTTCCATCTGTTCGGGCTTCGGGTGCGGACCGATTGAGGCAAGCGGCGCGAGGCGCATGTCGCTCGGGGTGATGGCGGCGTAGATCTGAAGCGTTTCGTGAGCCGCCGGCGTGTGCAAACTCGCCAGGAGCGAGTTCATTTGCGGAATAGGGTCGCCGGCGCCGAGCATGGCTTGCACAGCATCCCGCGCCAGCCTCAACCGGTGCAGTTCGATTTGGTTTTCATGCAGCTGGCGCAGCGCGATCGCGAGGAACGGCAACGGCGCCAGGCTGGCAAGTCCGAATGCAATGCCGATCTGCGACCAGCCGATCGTGCAGACGTATCCCCACGATGTGAGCAGCAGCAGCAAGACCATCAGGCGCGAGTCGCGCGAAAGATTTCGCCAGAGCCGGCGCAGCGAGGTTTGCGTCGAGAGCATGCGCAGCGGCGTCCACACTCCGTACAAGAACATGTAGAACGCCAAGACATAAAAGGCCACGAACGCCAAATATGATCCAATCGAAAGCCCGATGCGTCCGGGATAGAGTTCCAATCGCAGCGCGCCTGCGAACAGCCACAGAATTGCCTGCGGCGCACCCTGGAAGAGGCGCCGGAATAAACCGCTGCTCCCGCCGCGGCCGCTGGCTGCGATCGGATACGCGACGAGCGTAAGCGCGGCGGCAATTACCGGTCCGTAGACGTCGACGACAGTCAGGATGAGCGGCAACTCGAGCATGATGCGGCCCGGTTCCGTGCCTCGCTTCCGCGCGAAGGCCTGCGAGTCAAGCGGAATGTTGATCCGGGCGAGCAGAGTGAAGAGAACGAGTACGAGTGCTAGTGCGATGAGGTCTTGGCGCGGTAAATGCCGCAAGGCAGACGGCGCAAGCGATGCAGTAATCGCGACGGCCAGCACCAGTACGCCGAGGCGAAACGCGGTGCTGAGTGCCCGCCGGCGCCGGTCGATCATGCTTACGTTATCGGCTCCTTGCGCGGGAAGAGCGCTTCGCCGGGAGCCGTCTGCGTGCCGGCGGCGATCCCGCCCCAGCGTAGCGCGTCGTCCCAGCTCGCATCGATCGGTTCCTCGACGCCGAGCTGCTGCCACATCGCACGTGCGCGCTCGGGCATGAAGGGCGCTAGTAAGATCGCCAGCCAGCGCAAGCCTTCGCAGAGTTCGTATAAGAGCGCGTCGAGTTCCGCGCTCCGTCCTTCCTTATATAAGACCCAGGGCTTGCGCTCGTCGATGGTCCGGTTGAGGGCCGTGACGAGCTCCCAGATCGCCTCGAGCGCATCCCGGAACTGCAGTTGGAAGATCAGGCCGCGCACGCGTTCGCCCAGGTCCGCGAAGCGCTCGGCGATCGCGCCGTCAACGGCTTGCGGAACCAGTCCGTTGCGATACTGCGCCAGCATCGAGAGCGATCGCCGCAGCAGATTTCCCAAATCGTTGCCCAGGTCGCTGTTGTAGCGCTGGACGATCTTCTCTTCGGAGTACGAGAAGTCGCTGCCGAAGGGCGCTTCGCGCAGAAGAAAATAGCGCATCGAATCCGCGCCGAACCGCTCCGCCAGCGCGAACGGATCCACCGCGTTGCCGCGGCTCTTGCCGATCTTTTCTCCCTCGACCGTGATCCAGCCGTGCGCGAAGACCGACTCCGGTGCAGCCTCGCCGATGCTCCACAGCATCGCCGGCCAGATGAGCGTGTGAAACCGCGCGATCTCTTTTCCAATCAACTGCACGCTGGCCGGCCAGAACCTGCGCATATCTTTTCCGTCGGGCCATTCGAGCGCCGAGATGTAGTTCAAGAGCGCGTCGAACCAGACGTAGATCACGCCTTGACCTTCGGGGACGGGAATGCCCCAGCTGAAGTTGGTGCGCGAAATGCTCAGATCGTCAAGCCCTTCCTCCAATAGTTGCATCATCTCGTTGTACACCGCGCGAGGGCGTACCCAATTCGGATGCTCGCGAAAATGCTGTTTGAGGCGTTCTGCGTACTTAGTGAGCCGAAAGAACCAGTCGTCCTCGGAAAGCCACTCGACGGCGCGCCCGCAGGTGGGGCATTTTCCTTCGATCAGCTTGGCTTGCGGCCAAAACGTCTCGTCGGCGACGCAGTACCAGCCTTCGTACTTTCCGAGATAGACGTCGCCGTTTGCGAGCATTTTCTTGAAGACCGCCTGCACGACGCGCTCGTGCCGCGGCTGCGTCGTCCGGATGAAGTCGTCGTACTCGACGTGGTAGAGCGCGAAGAGTTCCTTCCAGCGCGGCACAAGCTCGTCACACCATTCCTGCGGCGATTTTCCGGCGGCCGCCGCGGCGTCGGCTACTTTTTGTCCGTGCTCGTCGGTGCCGGTGAGGAAGCGCGCGGGGCCGGCCGTACGCGCCGTGCGCGCCAAAACGTCGGCGACGATCGTGGTGTACGCATGCCCGATGTGCGGATCGCCGCTAATATAATAGATGGGCGTGGTGACGTAAAACGCTCGCGGCATGGGCTTCTATTCCTCGCGGGAGCGTTTTCGCTTGCCCGCCCGCGCGTAGATCGCGTTTCGCTCGCCGAAGCCTCGCGCCGCCAGCGTCTTGGCAACGGACGCCACGCTGTGTGAGGTTTCCAAAAGCGCGTCGATGGCGGCGTCGAGATCGCGCGCGGACGGCGGGCACGCCGGCGCTTTCGGCGAGGGCATGACGACGAGAGAGATCTCACCGCGAACGCGCTCGCCGAGCTTGGCCTCGATCTGCGCCGCGGTGCCGTGCAGCTGCTCTTCGAAGCGCTTGGTGTATTCGCGTAGCAAGAAAACACGCGCCGAAGGATCGACGCTCGCGAGATCGCGCAGGCTTGCGCGAATGCGGTTGGGCGATTCGTACCAGATACTTGGAATTCCTAACTCGAACGCACGTTGAAATGCAGTGCGGCGCGCAGAGCTGGTGCGCGGCGGAAAGCCTTCGAAGATGAAACGGCCGAGCGAAAAGCCCGAGAGTACGGCGGCGCCCAGTGCCGCGTTGGGTCCGGGCAAGACTTCAACCGCGACGCCGGCGTCGCGCGCCGCCGCGACGAGCTCCGCTCCCGGATCGGAGATGCCCGGCATGCCTGCGTCCGTGACGACTGCAACCAACTCTTGGCGCGCGCGTTCGAGAATCGATCGCGTCGCCGCGCGCGCGTTCTGTTCGCGATAACTGCGGATCTCTTTACCCGGCAGCGCGAGGGCGTGCAAAAGCTTTTTTGCAACGCGTGAATCCTCGGCGACGAGCAGCGTGCAGTCGCGCAGGGTGTCGAGCGCGCGCAGCGTGATGTCGCGGAGGTTGCCGAGCGGCGTCGGCACGAAGACCAAAGGCATGGCTGCCGGGTTCGACGTTGAGCACATCCCTCCGGGGGCAAAGCTGGAGCTGTATGTCAGTCCCTCGTGCCCGTACTGCCGCGCAGCCCGCGAGTACTACGACCGGGTAAGAACTCCATATACGGTCCATGACGCCGAAAACGACGATCGGCTGCGCGAGCAAATGTTCGCGCTGACCGGCGGCGACCCGACGGTGCCGGCGATCGTGGTCGACGGAAAGTATGTACAGTCCGGCTGGGGTTCGCCGCCGCGCGGTTGAACCGTCTGAACGAGCCGTCCGGTCGGGCGGCGCTCGCTAAGTACCGAGGGGAGGAAGACCGATACTCTAGATCGGCCCCTGCATGATTCTCACACAATCGCTTCCGCGGCTGGCGCCTTCGACGATCCGTCGGCCCCGTCTCGAACGCTGGCTTGCGACGCACGCCGAAACTCCCGTGCGGCTACTGATAGCGCCCGCCGGTTCCGGCAAGACGACGCTGCTGTTGAAATATCTTGGCGAGAGTACGATCGCCGCGGGCTATTGCGCGTTGCCGCCGGAGTGCTCGGCCGTCGACCTGTTTCGCGCCATTGCGTCCGCGCTCGCGTTGCCTCGTCCCGCTAATTCGTACGACGAGCTCGTCACGTATTTGCGGACTGTGCGCGGCCCCGCCGAACTGGTGGTGGACGACGCCGACAACGCAACTCCGGATGCGATCGCGATCCTGCATCGTTTGGTGGACGATGCGCCGGAGACACTGAGCCTCGTGTATGCGTCGCGTTCGCGCGAGGTGTTGGATGCCAAGACGTGGATTGCGCGCGGCCTCGCGGTGTTGTGCGACGCACGGAAACTGGCCTTCGATCCGGCGGAGACGAAACTGCTGGCCGAAGCCTGCGGCGTCTCGGCGACCGACGTGGATATCTCTCATCTGATCGAAGAGACCGACGGTTGGGCGATCGTCGTCAGCGGTGCGGTGCGGTGCGCAGCCGAAGACGGGCGCACCCTTAACGGAGCTTTCGAACACTGGCGCACGCGCTACGGCCAGCTCTTTGCCGAGTTCATTGCGGCCGAACTCGATCGCGCGTCCGAAGAAGATCGCGCGCTCTTGCGCAGCATCATGGCCGGCGCGCTTCCAAACGACGAAGCCCGCTTGCAACGGTTGGAAGCGCAGGGCTTCTTCATGGTCGACGACGCCGGCGGCTGCCGTCCGCTGCGGCCGCTGCAGCAACTGCGCGGCGGCCGCGTGCGCTCCTCGCAATCCTCGCACCTTGCGCCGATGTCGGCGCGCATGTTCGGTCACTTCGAGGTGCGGATCGGCAGCGCGGAGATCGCCTGGATTCGCAAGCGCGATCAGCAGATCGTCAAGTATCTCTTGCTCAAACCCTCCGGAACGGCGACGCGCGCCGAGCTGGCCGCCACTTTTTGGCCCGACGCCGACCGCCAGCTGGCCGCGCAAAGCGTGCGTACCGCGTGCAGCAACATTCGTAAGGCGATCGCCGCGATTACCGGCTACGCCGCGGTCGAGGCGTATTTTCGCGCGGATCCGGATGTCGCGCTTGAGTTCTCACACGTGGTGGCTGACGTGCGGCGTTTCGGCTCGCACGTCGCCGACGGTGACGCGGCGTTCGATCGCGGCGATCTGGAAGAGGCAGGCGCGCGCTATCGCGCAGCCGAGGAACTTTATGCGGGCCGTCTGCTGGATGCGGACGCGCCCGAACCGTGGTTCACTGCGCATGCCCAACTCTTGGAAGATCGCTACGTCATCGTCCTGGAACGGCTGGCGCAGCTCGCCTTCGACGAAGGCGACATGAAAGGTGCGGCCGACTACGCATACCGCGTGCAGCAACTGCGCCCCGACTCGTCGGGTTTGGTGAAGATGCTCGGCAAGATTGCACCGCAGTACCGCATTACGAGCGATCCCGCTTCGCTCGAGGAGCACCGGCGCCGCAAGACCGATAGTGCGTAGGGAGTTCGCAGCAGCTTTCATCCTTGCGGCCTGCGCGCTGCTGGCGTGGCAGCTGATGGAAACCTCGGCGGTGCGAACGCTTCTCGGTGACTTCCGGGCGTTTTATTGCGGTGGCTCGCTGGTGCTGCACGGAGCAGACCCGTACGCATCGGGCCCGTTGCTCCGCTGCGAACAGACGCCGGCGCCGTTTGGACTGCACAGCGCCCGCGAGGCCGATCTGCCGGCACCCTTTCCGGGCTATGCGCTTGCGGCGTTTGCAGTTTTCTCGCTCTTGCCGTATCCCGTTGCGGCAGCAGCGTGGTTTTTGCTGCTGCTGGTTTGCACCACGCTCGCTTGCATCTTTCTCGGACGTTTGTGCGACCGCCCCGCATTCGCAGCCTTTGCGTTTATCGCGGTTGCTTTTAGCGTCGCCGTAATTCCTTACGGCGAACTCGCGCCAATTATTCTGGCCGCGCTTACCGGAGGAGCCTTGGCGCTTCGCCGTGGCGTCAATACCGCATCGGTGCTCGCGCTTGGCGTGCTTGCGCTGTTGCCGCACGTCGCGCTGCCCGTTTTCTTGGCACTTTTCATTTGGAACAAGGCGATGCGGTGGCCGATCGTCGTGATTGGCATAGTGCTCGCGTGCTTGGATGTAGCAGTGGGCGGTCCGAATCTCGCCCTGGCATATTTTCTGCGAGTCTTGCCCAACCACGCGGCGTCGGAGATTGGTTTCGTCACGCAATACAGTGTGACGTGGCTTGCGCAAGGTATCGGCGCGCCGGACCGGCTTGCGCTCATTGCGGGGAACGCATCGTATGCGGCGATGGTGGTTGCGGGTATTTGGTTCGGTGGTTTAGTAAGCAAAAGGTTTCGCGACCCGGCCTTCCTCATGCTGATTCCCGCAGCATGTGCCGTCACGGGCGGATCGTTCATTCATTATAGCGAGATCACACTCGCGCTACCCGCGGCATTGCTTCTATACGTTCGAAGCACCGGCGTTCCGAAGGTCCTGGCCGCCGTTGCCGCGGTGCTCGTGGCGTTACCGTGGCAGGCCGTCGTAACCCAGCCGGCACTGATGATTCCTATCGCGGCCGGCGCGATAACCATCGCCGCAGTCGTTTTGCAACTCTCGCCGCGGTATTCCTTACGAATTGGCGCCGGCGCGACGCTCTTTTGCGCACTTTGCATTCTGGCGGCGTGGCATTTCGGTCCACAGACGGCGCCGCACACGGCGGGCCGGCCATTCGATCCGACACTAGCTGAAGCATCCTGGGCCAAGTTGATCTCCGATCAAACGTCGAGCTCCGGAATCGTCTGGTGGATTCCGAAACTTCCGACTTGGTCGGGTCTCTTAGCGTTGTTTGCGAGCGGCGTGATGGCGGCAGCCGGCCGCGAGTGAAGCGCGAGAATGCGGCCTCGATTCTCGCCGGTGTCGCCGCACTTTGCCTCGTTGCCTGGCAAGTAGCTGCGGCGTCGCGTCATGGCGCGTTGTTTGTGGATCTCCGCGCGTTTTATTGCGGCGGCTGGACGGTGCTGCATCACGGCAATCCCTACGATGCGGCTCCGCTGCTGACGTGCGAACAAACGCCGCAGCCGTTCGGACTGTATACCGTTGCGGTGCCGCTGCTGGCGCCGTTTCCGGGATATGCGCTCGCGGTGTTCTCGCTTTTGGCGCTGATGCCGTACACCGCAGCGGCGGCGCTCTGGTTGGTGCTGCTCGTGGGAAGCGGGTTGGGCGCGGCGCTCTTGCTCGCAACGCTTTGCAGAACGGGCATCGCGGGCGCAATTGCAGTAGTGACAGTCGCGTTTGCCGTTGCAGTGATTCCGTACGGCCAGCTGACGCCGATCGTTCTGCTTGCGTTGTGCGGCGCGGCGCTCGCTCTGCGCCGGAACATCGTATCCGCGTTGGTCGTGGCGCTGGCGGTAGTTGCGCTCGAACCAAACGTAGCGCTGCCGGTGTTTGTAGCGGTGTTCCTCTGGCGGCGCGATGCTCGCATCCCGCTGGTCATACTTTGCGCAGCGCTGCTGATTCTGCACGTTGTCGTCGTTGGGCCCGCCGGCGCACTCGCTTATTTCACGCAGGTATTGCCCGCGCACGACGCCTCCGAGGTGCGTTTCGTCAACCAATTCAGTCTCACGTGGATGGCGCAAGCGCTCGGCGCGCCGCTACGCCTTTCGCTGGTGCTCGGGAACGTCGCTTACGTGCTCGTCTGCGCGCTAGGCGTCTGGCTTGCCGGTGCGCTCGCGTGCCGGCTGCGCGATCCCGCATTGCTTGTGCTATTTCCGGCGGCGTGCGCGGTCATCGGCGGATCGTACGTTCATTACAGCGAGATCCTGCTGGCACTGCCTGCAGCCTTGCTACTCTTTGCTCATTCATCGCATCGCGGTCGAATCTACGCGGCGTTCGCGGTGGCGCTCATCGCAATCCCCTGGATT
The DNA here is from genome assembly GCA_035710515.1 of Candidatus Rubrimentiphilum sp. NCBI lineage: Bacteria > Bacillati > Vulcanimicrobiota > Vulcanimicrobiia > Vulcanimicrobiales > Vulcanimicrobiaceae > Candidatus Rubrimentiphilum > Candidatus Rubrimentiphilum sp. Next base: position 705,140 of record DASTDE010000004.1, read on the forward strand.
TCGATACCGAGTCAACCTGCAGTCGTACTCGCCGCGGTTGGGGGAGTCGCGGCGATGTGCTGTCTCACGCTGAATCTAAGTGTTTCGGCAATGCTGCGAGCCGCATTGGGCGCCGCGCTGTTGTGCGCGCTGATTTTGTTGGCGGCGTTTTACTACGGGCCGGCGCTTTCGGCGACTCACACGTTGGGTTTGCTTGACGCGGGCGCCGCGGACGCTGCGCGTGCCGCGCAGATTGCCGAGAGCGGCGCCAGCGCGGGCATCGTTTGGTGGCTTGTGAAGCTCCCAACCTGGCTCGGTTTGCTAGCGCTCGTGCTCAGCGGCCTGAACGTGTACACGGAGACGCGTTCTTCGCTGCCGGGAAATGATGCGGTGCTCTCAAGGGGATAGTGCGCCTTTAAGAAGGCGAGCAGATCCCACGTCTTCGCGTAAGGGACGTGCCATTGATTATGCGCGGTGCTATTGGCCACCAATGCGAGAGTAAGGTGGCGTCGCGCAAGTTCGGTCGCAACGCATTCGGCGCGCGACAGTGCGTGCGGATCGTTCCACTCCTTCTCATAGCCGGAGCCCCGGAAGGTCTCTGAATCCAGAATTCGGACAAACCCGATGAACGGCGTGCCGCGTTCGCGCGCATAATAGTAGAACGTCGCGGCCATGTAGTCCGGCGCGATGATGTAAACGGCTCCCGGTTTGGGTGGACTCGTCGCAAGAAGCGTTCGGATTCCCGAATGAGGCATCGCGCTCGCAAGTGAGGTAGCTGCGGCGATCGCGACTGCCATAACCAGGGCTGTCGCGCCGCTCGCGATTGCACACGTCCGTACTATGAGATTGCCTCGAGCCCTGAGTATGCCGGCCGTTTCGACAAGCACCCAAGCTTCGAATACTGCGAAAAAACCAAAGAACGGATAGATGTAACGTCCCTGTGAGAGGCCGGCGGCGGCTTCCAAAGCAAGTACGAGTAAAAACGTTCCGGCGAGAAGTGCGACGCCGGTACGTAGTGAGCCAAATCTCAGCACGATGGTAGCGAGGATGCCGAGAATGACTAACGCAGTTAAGGATTGCATTGGGATACTCGTGAGCAACGATAAGTCAAAATATGAGACCTTTTCGCCGATGGTTGCGGGCGCCGACCATGGGACTCCGGCCGACGCCTGAGCAAAAAAGGCCGGCAGCCAGAAAACGTAGGGGAGCGCTCCAATCAGTAAAGCGGATACAGGCGCCACCGCTCGCTTCGCTCCCCTGCTTGCCACGATTGCGAACGCTAGAAACCCTAAGACTGCCAGAAGTGCAAATTGATTCGTATAGATGGCGATCAGCGTTAAGAGCGCTGTTTCAATAAAGTGCTTCCGTGTAGCCGCGGCTCTCAGTTGTAGAAATGACGTCGCCAGGAGTGCAAGAATCAGCGCCAAGAGAGAATATGGCCGCACATAACTTGAGAAAACAATTGCGATTGGAGTAATCGCAAAAAGAAAAGCAGCCAGTAGCCCGGTGCTTGCGTTAGCTGCGACTCGGCCGAGCCGGTAAACGGCCGCAATCGCGAGCACGCCGCACGCGAAGGAGGGAAATTTCAAAGCGAGCTCGCTAAAGCCGGCGATGCCCGTCCAGACGTACATCAGAATGAAATAGAACGGCGACAGAATTAGCGGTAATGAAAAGTCGTGAAAAAACTGCCGAAAACCTACTGCCGATAGTTCCGCATAGAGATAAGCCTCATCGCGCCATAAACCCGAATGCAGCAGCGACGGCAACCGCAGGACCGCCCCAAGAAGGACAACTGCCGCCAATATCCAGCGCCGGCTGTTTGCTTTGTCTAGCGCCGGCAGTTCAGACAGCGTGGTTGCGTTCGAAGACGACGTAGCCGTGATCGTGGTAGAAGACGTGCCAGCCCGGCTGAGATTTCAGTATTTGCGCGAGCGGGCGTCCGGCTTTGGCCAAGACTGTGTCGGCGCCGTATGCATCAAGGGCGCGTGACCAGCGCGGCGTCACCTTCTCGATGTCCAAATACGCTTTCCAGACGGAATCGGGATACGGATCGCACCGTCCGTCCAGAAACACGCGCACGTTTTTGTACGGCAAGGCCATGCTGCACCAGGCAAAGTCCTCACAATACAGCTTGTGGACGCCCGGCGCTTGCGCGATCCGGACGATGGCGGTCTGCGGCAGCGGAGACTTTGCCACCGCGGGCGCTTGATTCAGCGTCAGGATAATCAAGAGCGCGGCAATTGCGCTTGACGCAAGCACGAGTACTTCACTGAACCGTTCGCCTAAGACGACGTTTAAGCGCGCGTGCTGCGGAATGGCGTTGCTCAAACGCTGCGCCACCATCGGTGCGATGACGATCGCGCACAGCGACATGTGCCGGATCGCGGTGAACGAAAGCACGGTCATCACCGCGAAGAGCATTCCGTCCCGCCAGCGTTCCCGCGGCGCGGCGATCCCGAAGAAGCATGCCATCGCGATCAGCGGCAGCAAGCCGACGGCAAACGACGGAATCGTGATGTCGGGCGGCTGCCATTCGCTGATCGATGCGCGGATTGCGCTCGTTTGCAGTTGTATCGCGTAAGCCGGAAGGTGCCAGGAGAAGGGCGTGAGCAGGACGGCCAGGCCCGTGCCCAGCGTCAGCACGACGTTGCGTTCGACGCGCGCGGTCCAGCCGCGATCTTCGATCGCCGTGCCGAGCGTCCAGACTCCGACGAGCGCCGGCACGATCAGGGCGCTGGCGTGAATGTTCGCCCACAACACCGTGAGCGGAATGATCAAGAAGATGAGCGGCGACTCCAGATCGAGCAGCAGCATGATGATCGCCAGCAGCGCCCAGCCGAAGATCTGCGCGCGCACGCCGAAGGACTGCATCATCGCAAAACCGACGAACGCCGTCGTCAGCACGGTGGCGAACGTCGAAGCTCCGCGGCGGTGCGCCCGCCAGGCGGTCACCGCCAGCGCGCAAACTGCCGCCAGGGCGGTACCGATCGCCAAGACGTAAAAGCGCCCAGTCGGAAGCGTCGCCGCAATCGCCGTGCTGAAGAGCCACTCTTGCGCAATCCAGCGGGATCCGGGCGCCGTAAAAGTTTCCAATCCGAGCTGCATCGGAATGTGGTGCAACGTCAATACTTGATTGCCGAGCCACTGCTGCCACGACAGGTCGGCATCTTGTCCGCGATAATGCCAAGCAATCGCGGCGAAGCGCGCTCCGAAGATTGCAATAATTGCCCAGGCGATTCTCATTGCTTCGTCAGTTTCTGGAGCAAGATCGCCCCGCCCGATGAAATCGAACTCTCCCAGCCGTCGGCGTGGAGCAGCGAAATCAGACGGCTGTCTTTGTCGGCGAGAATCCCGTCAACGTTTGCGTGGCGCAAGTCTTGCTGCCAGTTACCCACCGCATCTGCAACGTCGCGTTGAATACGCCGTGCGAGCGGACCGGCGACACCCGCGCGATCGTCCAGCACAACCGAAATCGTACGGTTACGGAAGGATGACGCCGCATCGCACCAGCGCGGCTGCACGCACAAGACGAGATGGCGGCCGGGATGATGGAGCAAGGAACTCAAGAGCGGCGCGACCGCCGGGCTAGGCCAAGCAACGGTCTTCGGTTGAAACGCGGTAATGGTCGCCACAAAAGCGCACGCGACGGCGGCAAAAGCGAGCGCGTACGCTGCTAGCGAGAACTTCGGTACGTCGCGCCGTTCCAGGTAGTAGCTCGCCAGGGCGTCGGCGACGATCGGCGCGGCCACGATACCAAAGAATGGAAGGTTGCGAGCGTCGACGAGACAGAGCAGCAGCAGCGCAAAAAACAGGAACGTATCGGCCAGGTGTCCGCGACGCCGGATTCCATACCAGCCCGCCACGACGACGATCGCCGCGAACCCCAGATCCGCGGGCGAGAATGCGCCGACCCACAAGCGGTCGCGCTGTGCGCCGCGCAGCAGCGAGTCAAGATACAGTGCGTGAGCGCCGTAAGCGGCAAAGATGCCCGAATGCAGCTGCACCAGCGAAACCACGATGCAAGCGGCGGCCGTGCCTAACCTGCGGACGACGGTCGCATCGAACCGGCGCCGCTCGAGCAGCGTTGCAAGTGCGGCCAGCGATACGAGCAGCGCTCCCAAAGTCGCGCCGCCTTGCAGGATCGACCACGCCGCAGTTATCGCCACGATCGCCGCGGCGCTCCACGCGTCCTCGCGGTCCAAGAGCAAGCAAATGGCTGCAGCGCAAAGCCAAGCTATCGGATCGAGGCTGACGCCGAGGCGGCCGACCAAGCAAAGCGCGATAAACACCGCCGCCAAGCCGACATGCCAGTCCGAGGCTCCGCGCAAGCGCGTGCGCCACGCCGCCAGCAAGATTGCTGCGGCCGAAAGCACGGCGCTGACTCCCAGCACCAGCGCAAAACCGAACGTGTGCAACAGCCAGGTATAGATTGCTCCGCCGTACAGATTCGGATCGCGCAACTGCACGAAGAATTCAGGCAGCGCGCCGCCGGCGGTGATGACTGCGGTCGCAATCGCGAAGGCGACGATCGCAGCGGAAAAGCGTCCGCCCTTCATCGCAGCTCCAAGCGGTCGCCGGGAAGAACGTCGCGGCCTTCGAGGGCTCCGGCCCCCAGTTCGACAACGTTGCGCGCCCCGAAACAGGCCAGCGCGGGACGATTGTTTTTTACGCGTGCATGCGTGCGCAAGACGCGTTCTTCATCGTCCAGAAAAATGACGTCGATCTTTGCCCGCATGAGAAGGGTGTGAATCGCCCAACAGTCGCGGAACCACAGACCCTCGTCGGGCTCGACGATTTTGCGCGGAATCAGTCCGGCGAAACGCTCCCACCAGCCGTCCGCAACGCGAACGTTCTCAGCGAGAATCTCTCCGGTCGTGGCGTTGCGCAGTTTGGGCACAGCTCACACCGACCAAATCACGCCGATGGGAATCGCCAGGCCGATGGCGGCCGCCAAATACGGAGCAAACGCAATCGGTCCGGTGCGCCGGCCGCGCGCAAAGCTCACGATAACTGCCGCGACGCATGCCAGTGCAAATGCCAGAAAGGCCGCTTCCGCGCCGAGCACGGCGCCGCCGAGCGCCACCAGCTTGACGTCGCCCCAACCCATGCCTCGCCCATGCGACAGCGCGGCGGCGATCGCGAACGGCGCAAACGGTGCGGCGACCGAGATGAAAAACACCCATTGATGCTGCCAAATCGCAATCAGCGCCAACAGCGCGAGCGGACCGAGCGTCAGAGCGTCGGGCACGATCCCGCGCTTGACGTCGGCCACCCAAATCGCCACCAGCACGGCGCAGATGACGGCGATAAGCAAGAACTGCATCTGCGAAATGTCGCCCGTCGTCACGATCGCGCCGATGCTCGCGCACGCCGCGATGAGCACGACGATCGGCGGACGGCCGGATTCGGGCGCGTCGTCGAGCGGTTCGATGCGCTCGGCCAGCGTGAGGCCGACGACCGCGCCGGCATAGCCGGCGGCTGCGAAAAAGATGGCGCCGAGAATTGCTGCAGTAATCATTTTACAAAATAGTTCGCGACGAGCGCGCCGAAGATAACGACGAAGAGCGCCGGAAGCAAAAACATCGCCATTGGAAAAACCATCTTGACGGGCAGTTTGGCCGCGTGTTCCTCTACCAGCATGATGCGGTGATTGCGAACGTCTTCCGACAGTTCGTTCAGGACTTTCGAAATGTTGGTGCCCAGCCGCTCGGCTTGCGTGATAGCCGTGATGGTCGTCGTGAATTGCTGCTGCTGCAACCGGTCGGCGGCCGCGCGTAGCGCTTCGGCCCGGCTCCGTCCCAGGCGTATTTCAGAGAGCGCGGCTTTGATTTCATCGCCGAGCGGTCCGGGCGCCGAGTCGATCGAGTAGGCCAGCGCGGCGTTGACGGAGAGTCCGGCCTGCACCGTGGTGGAGACCATGTCCAGAAAGTCCGGCAGCGTTTTTTGCACGGAGACTTTGCGCGCGTCGCAGGCGCGCTGCAGCGCCGACATCGGCATGTACGCGCCCGCGGCGCCGGCCATCAGCGTGAAGAGTATCGTCAGCGTCAATTGGAAATGAACGAACTCCAACAACGTGAACGCGAACACCAATCCGAAGATGCCGCCGCCGACGATGCGCACACCCATCTGCGCGGGCGTAACGGTGTACCAGCCGGCTTCCATGAGCTTGCGCAGCAGCTGTCCGCGCCGCTCGGGTGAGAATATCTTCTCGAACCGGCGGATGCTCACGGGATCTTTGCTTTGCGAGCTGCGCATTTGCAGCTCCTCGATGCGTTTCTTCAGCGCGCTCTTTTGCGGAATCAGCGAGACCGCGAACAGAAACGCGGCGATTGCGCCGAGCACGACGATCGCGATGACGATCATCATACGTCGACCTTCAGCATCTTCACGAGAGTGAAGACTCCCAGAGCTTCGAGTATGGCGACGATGACCAGTGCGATATGTCCGACGGTGGTAAAGAAGAGCGCGCCGCCCATGCTGGGTTCGGTGAGCGCGATAAATCCGGCTAAGAACGGCGGCAGCGAGGAAAGAATCGCCGCACCGGCGCGGCCTTCCGCGGTGAGCGCGCGAATCTTCCGCTGAATCCGGCGGCGATCGCGGATCGTATTAGCGAGATGCTCGAGGATCTTTCCCAAGTCGCCGCCGGTCTGCGATTGAATGCGAATCGCGCGCGCCATCATCAGCGTTTCATTGCCGGGCATGCGCTTAGCCAGCGTGTCGAGCGCGTCGTACACGCTCACGCCGATGTTCGTCTGTCCGATCACGCGCATGTACTCGTGGCGCGCCGGATCGGGCATCTCCTCGATGACGATAGTCAGCGCTTGGCGCAAGCTCAAGCCGATGCGCACGCCGCTGGAGATCAGCCGCAGCGCCAACTCCAGCTGCTGCACGAAGGCGTCGAGGCGCTTGCGCAGTTTCAGTTGGATGACGACATAGAATCCGCCGGCCGACAATCCCATCATCAGAAAGAACAGCAAGAACGCGGCGACCGGTCCGGGTTTCCACACGAAGGCTACCGTCGACCATGCGATTGCGCCCAGGCCGGCTACGCCGAGGCCGACCTCGACCGGACGCATCTGGAGTCCGGCGCGGTCGAGCAGTTCGGCAAGATCTTTCATCCGCTGCGAACTGGAGTCGAACTGTTTGAATATCGAAGTGCTGTTTACCATAGCGACCCCGATGAGGCCAGCGTAGCGAGTTGCCGCACATCGTACGTGATGCCGTACTCTTCGAATTTCTGCAGACACTGCGGCTGGACGCCGGTGAATTGAAACTCACCCGATACCCGGAGTGCTTCGTCCACGCCTTTTTGCTGGTAACGGATCAGCTCTTGCATGGTGACGACCTCGCCTTCCATGCCGACGATCTCGCTGACGGAGATAATTTTACGGCTGCCGTCCCGCATACGTGCGGTCTGGACGATCATGTCGACGGCGCTCGCGATCTGCTCGCGAATGGCGCGAACCGGCAGATCGAAGCCGGACATCAAGACCATCGTTTCAAGACGCGCCAGCGCGTCGCGCGGCGAGTTTGCATGCGCCGTGGTCAGCGATCCGTCGTGGCCGGTGTTCATGGCTTGGAGCATGTCGAGCGCTTCGCCGCCGCGGCACTCACCGACGATGATGCGATCGGGCCGCATACGCAGCGAGTTCTTGACCAAGTCGCGGATACCGATCTCGCCGCGCCCCTCGATGTTGGCCGGACGCGATTCAAGGCGAACGACGTGAGGCTGGTTGAGAAAAAGTTCGGCGGAGTCCTCAATCGTGACGATGCGCTCGCGTTCGGGAATGTAGCCCGAAAGAATATTCAAGAACGTCGTCTTGCCGGAGCCGGTGCCGCCGCTGATGATGATGTTGAGACGGCCTTCGATGCAGGCCCGCAAGAAGTCGAGCATCTGCTGATTGGATGAGCCCTTTTCGATCAAGTCCTGGGCCGTGAGCCGCCGCGTTCCGAAGCGCCGGATCGTCAGCGTTGCGCCGTCGATCGACAAAGGTTCGACGATCGCATTGACGCGAGAACCGTCCGGCAGACGCGCATCGACCATCGGAACGGATTCGTCCAAGCGCCGGCCGAGCGGCGCAATGATGCGCTCGATAATCAGCCGCAGCTGTTGATTGCCCGTAAAACTCTTTCCGGTGCGTTCGATCTTACCGAGGCGCTCGACGTAGACTGTCTTCGGTCCGTTCACCATGATTTCGGTGACGGTCTGGTCGGCCATCAAGTCTTCCAGCGGACCGAGCCCGAGCGCTTCGTTGACGATGTCTTCGCGGATCTGTGCGATCTCTTCAGCCGTCAAGTCGCCGTGGTCTTTGACGCTGAGCACGTTTTGCACGGTCTCTTCGATCTTCGAACGTAACTCGGCAAGTTTCGCGGAGTCGGTGTGCGCCTGACTCGCCTCAACCAGATTGACGTTCTTTGCAAGCGACTCGTGAATGTCGATCTTCAGCCGTTCGTACGGATCGATCACCATGTCCGTTGCGCGCCGCGAGGCCTGACCGTTGCCCGACGCCGGTGCATCGGTGGCGCGGCGATCGCGCCGTTCGCTGCGGCGGTCTTGCCGCATGGCAGAACGCGGCTCGACGCGGCGATCTTGAATAAATCCTCTGGCGGAAGGCTTCAGCGCCGTGATCTCCGGCTCGGCCGGAATGGAACGCAGCCACCGCTCGAACGACTGCAGCGCTTTGCTGAAACCGCGATCGTTCTTGCCGGGAAGTTCGCCGACGACTTTGGTTTCGAGCGCGTGTTCGATGTCCGATCGCTCTGACGCCGGATTTCCGTCGCGGCAATTCGTCAGCAGAACGATTCGCTCGGCCGGTACGCCGAATTTTTTTAACTCGCTGATCATCGTGCGGGCGGCGGTCAATCCGAGGATTGTCGGCTCCGCGACGACGACGAAACGCGTTGAGCGCACGATGAATGGCCGCACGGGCGCGGCAAACGGAATCGGAACGTCGACGAGGACGCAATCGTTCTCGTCGGCCAGCAACGTCGCTATGTGTTCGACGTCGTCGAAATTAATCGTGAAGGCAGAATCGTAGCTCGGAGCGAGTTCGGCCAGCGTAATGCCGCCGGTCTCGACGGTCGCGATCTTGGTCGCTTCGCCAGTTGCGTCCAATTCGCGGACCGCGTCGAACAAGATGGCCGCGCTCCGGCGGCCTGAAAGATCCCCGTCGACGACTGCCACGCGGCGATCGCCGCGCATGAGGTTGGCGAGTTCGGCGCAGACGGTGGTCGCACCCGAACCGCCTTTCGCGCCGATGAGCGCGAAGACCGGGGCGCTCACGGCTGGCCTGGCGGTCCGCCCGGCGTTATGTAGTGATCGCCGTCGATGACCATGACCCCGCCATAAGAATGATAAGGTGCGCGCGGCGCCGGCTGTCTTTGAGCGGCGAGCGCCTGCAGCGCCATTGTCGCCGCGTCGGGCGGCGGCGGAGCTGCGGCTACCGACGGTCCACTATAGCTGCCGCCGCCCGGAAAGTGCAGCGCTTCGGTCGGCTCGGAGTTCAACGGCTCGCGCGGTGAACGCAACGCGAGGCGCAGGTTTGTCGCGGTGTCGGCCATCGAAAGCAGGTCGGCCTGTTTAGGCGTTACCTCCAGCGTAATCGTCGAGGCGATTTGGTCCTGGGGCGAGGGCGTCGCCGAGGCGTTTTCGAGGAGCGGACCGACCGCCAGGACGCGGATGCCGCGCAGAATCGCAACGGCCGGCGGCGGAACGTCGCCGGTCTTCGGTGGAATGGCGATGACGTCGACGCGGTCGCCGGGCTCAATGAGCCCTGAAACACCTTTGACTTTGTCTATCGGAATGCTGATAGCGCGCATGCCGGGTTTGAGCCGGACGGGAAGCGCAACGTCCGTCGGACGGCCGACTTTGGAAAGCGTGATGGTCGACCCGGCCGGGATCGTAATCAGCGAAAGAGCACCGACCGCCTTCGTGGGATCCGTGATGGCGTCCGGTTCGATTGCTGCTGCCGGCCGCGTGGCCTTCGCAAGCATGTCAGGCGTGATGGGAACGCGCGCCGGAATCTCTCGCGACGCCACCAGAATGTCGCGCGGCTGGTTGTTCAGCGCGCTGGTACGTTGAATCGACGAAAGATAGTTGAGCGTTAACCAGCCCGTGCCGATCGCCAGTACGAGCGCTACGATGAGAGTGGTACGGCGAGTGTTCACGGCAATAACCTCAAGGTGGTAAGACTAAGCGTTGCGGTGCAGATAGCGCCCGCAAAAATTGCGACCGCGTACGGCATGACGAGTCCGTCGTGCGGCCGCACGGGTTTGACGCCCGCGAAGAGCGGAAGCGCCGTCGCCTGCACGTTGGCAAGCGTTGCGGATAACCGGCCGCGCAATGCGGCATAAGCTAACGCAAGAACGCCGCCGCACAGCAGCGTGAGTAAGATAAACGAGACGCCGGCCGGATAGCCGAGCGTCCCGGCAGCCGCCGCGAGCAGCTTGACGTCGCCGCCCCCGATCAGCTTGAACGAAAATGCCACGGTGCCGGCGGCCAAGACTGCGGCGGCCACCGCCAGATCGGCAAGCGCGCCCCTCCAGCCGAAAAGCACGGTGTTTTCGATCAGCCCGCAGATGAGAAGCGCCAGCACCAGCCAGTTGGGAACACGCCTCGTTCGCACGTCACTGACGGCACCGATCAGCGATGCCGCCAGGACGGTTGCGAGGAGAATGGTCATCTCGTCCTTAGAGGTTGTTGTTGACCGAGTTGAACGCGTTGGAGACGTTTTGACCCAGCGTCAACACAAGGACGATACAAACGGCAGCGATGAGTGCGACCATGATGCCGTATTCGACCATCGTCGCCGCTGAATCGTCGCGCCAGAGCGACATGAGATTTTTCACCAAGATACTCCTTATGTGCAGTGTTAGAGGCTGGAATTCAGCGATGAGAAGGCGTTCGAAACCGTCTTACCCAGCGTCGTGACCAGCACGATACATACCGCGGCGATCAGTGCGACCATGATGCCGTATTCGACCATCGAGGCGCCCGATTCGTCGCGCAGTAACACCCATGAAATCACGGTAATCCTCCTAGAGAGTTTGAGCCGGGGCTGAAGGGAGAGAGACAGCCCCGGCTATTGATCTTGAGTTTGGGATTACAGGTTGTTGTTGACCGAGTTGAACGCGTTGGAAACGTTTTTGCCCAACGTCGTTACGAGCACGATACAAACGGCGGCGATCAGTGCGACCATGATGCCGTATTCGACCATCGTGGCGCCTTCGTCGTCGCGAAGCATAGCGATCATATTCTTGAACATGGATCCTCCAGTTGTAGTGTTTGTGTGCAGTTGTGTCATCGAGCCGGATGCGGCGTCGTCTGCTCGAGTGGGACTTTTACTCCCGGGTTGGGGGCGTTGATGACGAGTTGCGCGGACGCCGGTACGACGCCGGGCAACGAAGTGGCAACGATTTTGAGTATCGTCCCACGCTCGTAGGCGGACGCGATGGGGATCAATGCCCCGAAACGCCCGTTGACGTCCGTGATGACGTCTTGGCGGCTTACCACGATCGTCGGAACATCCGTCGAGACCGTGGCCAGCAAGGTGATGGTGACCGGAGCATTCGGTGGCGCCGAGCCGCCCGCATAGATGGCCTCTGCGCCCTGAAACGGCTGAACTTCGAGAGAGATGGCTCCATGCGCAGAGATATCAGATTGAGCGACGACGGTGGCCCTACTGGCGGTCCGGACCATTGAGGGGCTCCGGCCCGCAAGCGCCGCCAGGCGGCTGGCCAGCGCCGGCGTCACGTAGAGGTCCCCTCGCGAGTAGCTCGGGGACTCATCCGCGACGGCGGTCTGGTTGTTCACCTGGTAGACCGACTCTCCGGGCCGCAACACAACAACGATGCCGGGCCTGGAAAGGACGACGTAGGCATGGTCGGGCTGCCATTGGTAGGCATATCCGGCCCGGGCGGCCACGCCGTGCAACGGCAAAAGCGTTCCGTCTGCGGCCGCAAGGGCCGGCAGGCTGAAAAGCATTATAGCCGTGGCAAGAACGAGGGTCGTCCGCAAGTTACCCGTCTCCTATTCGGTGGCGCCATCATCCCATCGCCGGGCCCGCGGTTCAATAGAAAAGCGGTCGTCTGGACAGACTCTTTACTGCTCGTCTATTGATTGTTGACGTGTTAACGTATCTCGGCGTGGGATAATCGTGGACGTTACGAACCGGGAAAATTTCCGGCTCGTGTTTGCCTTTCGGAGGTCACAGCCCCATGCGATCGATGCTCATAGGAACCGCCGCCGCGCTCACGCTCGCGGCCCTGGGCTCGTGCCCGGCACTCGCGCAGTCGGACACCGTCCAATTGCTGTCCGTCCAATCGGGGCACTCGGTCCTCTTGCAGACCCCGGGCTTGACCCGGGTAGCGGTCGGCGACGGCCGGATAGCGGGGGTGGTGCCTATCGGCAGCTCCCAGCTGGTCATCAACGGCAAGGCCCCCGGGCATACGACGATTTTCATCTGGGAGGCCGGCGGGCGGGCGAGCTACGAGGTGACGGTAACGGAGCAGCAGGTCGATCAGATTGCCCAGATGCTCCGGACGTCGATCGACGAGCCGGGCGTCCAAGTCGTGAGCTTCAACAGCTCGGTCGTCGTGCGCGGAGTCGTGCCGGACGGCGCGCACTTCCAAATGCTCACCGACATCCTCAGCCGGTTCGAAAAATACGCGGCAGCTGAGAAGTATACGATCGTCAACGCGGTGACGGTGGCGCATCCGCTCGGAGACCTCCAGCGCGATCTGATGAACATTCCCGGCGCCACCGGCATTCGCGTTGATCCCGACGGTCACGGCAACGTGATCGTGAGCGGTCACGTGCACGACGCCCAGACGGTCGCGGCGATCCTCGAACGGGCGCGCGGCTTAGCCGGCCCCTATCTTGCCAGCGACGGCAAGTTGGTCGATCGGATCAGTACCGACACGAACACACAGATCGACATTAAAGTGTACGTGCTCGAGGTCGATCGGACGGCAGCCAGCAACTTGGGCGTTCAGCTGCAGGCGGCAAACATCAACGGCGGCACGTATACGCTGGGGCCGCCAACATTTCCAATCGTCGAAAACATTCCCAGCAGCCCGCTGAAAGTCGGCGCGTTTTTCCGGACGATCACGCTCGCGCCGACGCTCAATTTGATGCTGTCCGAGGGACACGCGCGGCTGCTCTCATCGCCGGATCTCGTGACGATGCCGGGAATGGCTGCCACGTTCTTGGTCGGCGGTCAGATTCCGATTCCGTTTTCGACGGGACTCGGTCAAACCAGCATTCAGTACAAAGACTTCGGCGTGCAGCTGAACGTGACGCCGACGCTCCTGGGCAACGGCTCGGTGCAGGCCGCGATCGCACCGGACATTTCGGACCTCGACTTCGCCGACGGCGTGAGTCAGAACGGCTTCGTCATTCCGGCGCTCAAAGAGAGCAAACTCTCGACGAACGTCATTACGCAGCCCGGTGAGTCGATCATCATGGGCGGCATGGTGCGGCGCGTCGAGCAGCGCACGATTCAGAAAATTCCGATCTTAGGCGACCTTCCAATCTTGGGCCAGCTCTTCCGGTCGACGAATTATCAGAACAACCAGAGCGATATCGTCTTCGTGATGACGCCCCAAGTGATTACGCGGTAACTTCGGCGTGCGCTCGCTGATCGCGTTGCTGCGCGACGAGACCGGTGCTTCGTTGACGGAATACGCCATCATTGCGGTGGGGCTCGCCATTCCTATGTTCGCAATCGCGGCCCTTATCGCGACGACCGGCGGCAGCCAGCTGAGTTCGACATCGACGAACATGCAGTCGCTGGGGCAGACGCCTCCATGAAGCGGCGCAACGTGCGCGGCGTCGCACTGCCTGAGACCGCCCTGGTCATCGGGCTTTCAATGCTCGTCCTTCTCGGCGCGGCTCAGATGACGTTAATCGGTTACTCGCAAGTCGCCGCCGACGGCGCCGCGTTTACGGCGGCCCACGCGCGCGCTGCCAATCCATCGGCTGCGCTGAATGGCACGACTGCGGCGATATCGGTCTTTCCGCAGTTTGTGGCGAGCAACTTTACCACGCCGTCGCCGGCCCCGGCGAACATTTCGCAGATCCAAGTGACGAAGAGCGTCGGCGGCTTTTCGCTGTTGCCCGGCGGGCGCGCGACGTTTAACGTTCGCGGCGCCGACGTCGAATATGCGCCGGCGCAAACGTCGGCAACTCCGGCGCCTTTCACGTTCTCGGTTTCGGCGACGTTGTACAACTTTTGCGATCCAAGCGGCAACTGTTCGCTGCCGTCCAACGTGCAAATCTGGCTGGCGCAGAGCCCAGGTTCCGGAAACGGAAACGGCGTCAACGGCATCTTCTCCGAGTGGCAATGCCACCAGAAGTACTATGCGCAAGTTAACTGGCCCGCGACGCGGCCCGCCAACTATCAAGCCATCCAAGGCGGCAATCTCGATCCGAAAAACCACGGATCCGCCGAAGCCAACATCTACTCGTGGGACAGCGGGAGTCACAATTGCAGCTGAAGGGACAGCGCGGCCAGACTCTGCCGTTTTGGGTGATCGGCGTCCTGATCACGCTGTCGCTCGCATTCTTCCTAGCCAATTACGTAAACATGGTTGCGTGGCAGATTCGCGCGCAGAACGCGGCCGATTCGGCCGCATCGGGCGCCCTCTCCGTGCAGACGAACGTCCTCAATGAATATTCGACGATTTTGTACGCGACGGCCGTCGACGAATATCGCATCCGCACGCTCAACCAAGCGATTTTGATGACGATCTATCCGAAAGGTGCCTGTTCGGGCTCGAATTGCGACGCGAGCTATCAAACGCTGGTAACCGAATACAACACGGCGGTCAACAGCTATACCGAAGACATTCACCTATTGCAACAGGCCAACAACGTGACGCAAGGCGGCCAATCCGCGGATCAGGCCAAAGCTTTGAGCAGTTTGGGAACGGGCTGCGCAACGACCAGCGATTACGCATGTGCCTTCGCAATCACGGCCATCGACGCATCCAATAATCAGACCGGTAACAGCGGCGGCAACTTCGGCTTCATCGGCCCCGGCGACAATCAAGTCGATCTGGTGGCTTGCAAGAACGTTTCGTATTTCGGCGGCGCGCTGCTGAAGCTCAACAGCACCACGTATCCGGTGATGGCGCGTTCCGCGGCCGCGGTCGTTCCGGTAAGCACAACGGGATTCACCCCCGGAACCGCAGTGAATCCGGCGACAGGGCAGGCATATCAGCCGGTCGAGCACTGGGGCTCGTTCAGCAGCACGACGTTCGATGTGAATTTTACCGGCTTGACCGTGAATCTGAGCTGGTACCAAGCCGGGCCGATCAGGCCTTATAGCGGCACCATTGCCTCGAGTTCTTACACGTGCTCATGAAACATACGCAACGCGGTCAGACGCTCGTCGAACTGGTTATCGCGATGCCGATCGTGTTGCTGGCGCTCTTTGCAATCATGTATATCGCGCGACTCGGCGTCTTGAACGAACGCGCCGAACTCGCCGTGCGCTACGGCGGTATCATGCTGTACAACGCCGGCGGAACGCAGTACAGCGCCGCCAACATCTACGCGAACCTCGCAGGCAGTCTTCCGGCATGCCCGACTCCACCGGTCAGTATCCTGAGCGATGCGTCCCCGTTCCCCGGGCCCACGAGCGCGCCGTACTGGCAGCCCGACGCGAGCCCGGCGCCGACGAGCAGCTGCACCACGGGCGCGAGCGGTTTCGGCGGATCACAGTTCATCGCGTCGCATTTTTGGAATCAGAACACTATTAACGTAACGGCTAGCATAGCCGTGCCGCCGTTCTTGACGGGCGCAATCGGCAGCTCGGCCGGTACTGCCAGCACAACGCTCACATTCACCCATGCCGCCAACCCCGGCATCATTCTCTGGTGCAGTACCGAAGTGCGCAACCGCGTCAACGACGCGATTACGGCGCAAGGGTCAGCGACTCTCCCGACGCCGATTCCGGACGGCTCGTCGCCTCCACCGAACCCACCGAACAACAACGGATCGTGCAACTGATGACGCGCGAATTGGTGCCCGTTAAGTTTTCTCACCGCCGCGCGCAGACGATGCCGTACGGAACGCGCGCGCGTGTGGCCCTGGCGCAAGGTGACATCGAGGGCGGTCTCGCGCTGGCCGGCGTCGATCGCCGCGCCGGCACGGCGACGTACGCATTGCGCATCGCGAACCAAAGCGCCAGTCCTTTGCGCGCGCGCATGGAGTGCGCGCGCTTCCGCGGCGCTCCGGTGCTGGGATACCCGCTGGACGTGCACGTCGCGCCGTTCGCGATTGCCGAAACGCTCTTGCCTGTTCGTCTGGCGGAAGTAGGTCCGTACGATCGCGCAATCGTCAGAGTCTCCGGCGCCGACATTGCCTTTACGCTTGAAGCTCCGGCGCCGCCGCGCCGTAATGCACGGACGCGCTGGATCGGCGGCATCGCCGCCGCCGTCGCGGTGATCTTCGGCGGCGCTTTTGGCGCGGCCACCGCGATGCCGCACCTCGATCTCCTGGCAGCTCCGGCGCGCGCGCTGGCCGGTTCACCGCTCGACGTACCGTATGCATTTCACGGCTGGGCCTCGATGCAGTACGCGTTGCAGACGAAAGACGGCCGGCAGCTCGCCGCCGGTTTGCTGACGCCGGGTCAAGGTACGCTGCACTTCTCCGTTCCGCGCGACGCGGGAACGGATTTGATTCTGGCGGCCAACGTTTCCGGTCCGCTCGGCGTGGAGCATCTCGCGCGGCACATCGTCCTGGCGCCGTTGGCCGTGAAAAAAGTAGCAGCCGCGCCGCGCATAGACGAATTTACCATTTTGACGCCGCAGATCCGCGCGGGCGCGCCATTGCAAGTGCATTATTCGACGAACGCCAAATCGGGCCAAATCTGGCTGATCGATGAAACGGGAAGGCTGTGGGCAAAAGTGCCGATGTCGATCGCCGGCACGAGCGAACTGACCGTTCCGCAAGGCGCTGCAGGCCACAAGATGCGCGTCGTTCTGCACGCGCGCAACGGTGCCGCCGATGCAGTCGCGACGGTCGGCGCGTTCGTGCTTCCGGGCGACGTCGTTACGGCGGATACCGCACCCTCAACTGCCGCGCAGACGCAATCGAGTTTGAGCCTTTCGTCCGATCGCGTTTCTCCCGGGGATGAGATTGTCGTTACGTTAGGCGGGAGTCACGGTGACGCGCGCATCTCGTTAACCGATGCCGCAGGCAACACGATCGAACAGGGTGATCTTCCAACCGGGCAAAGCGCCGTCTCTTTAACGGCGCCCGCGGTGACAACTGCTACGACGTATTATGTTGTGGCGAACGTCTCGTCAGGCGTCTCCGAACAGAGCCTCGTTCGAAAACTTACCGTCGCTCCGCGATAGCGCGCCGCGGCGACAGCGCGACCATCACAACCGCTGCTACGATAAAACCAACGTAGTACGAAAGATCGCCGAATTGCGGATACGCATTCGCGAACGGCCCCGTGTACCAGGCCTGGTCCCAAAAAGGCAGTGAAGCCGCCAACCCGATAAGCCACGCGTAAACGCCCGGACGAATGCTTGGGCCGAATTCGAGCTCTTCCGGCGCGACGCGTTGGCCGCGGCGCTGCAGCCAATCAACCAAGACGACGGCGGCCCACGGTGACGCCCAATACGAAAGCAGCAACAGGAAGTCGGTGTAAAGATTGGCCGTCTCTTTGGGATGCCCGCCGCCGGAGGCAATGAGCGCGCCGAGGACACCGACAACGATCGCGGCGCGCCAGCGAGCGATTCGTACGTGACCCACGATCCCAACGATCACTCCGACACCGAGGGCGAGCCCGATCGTTACCATGGCCGGAACGTGTGAATAGAACAGCAATGCGGTGAGTGCGGCGAAAATCGCGCCGAGGATGACCGGCGCGCGCAGCGAGCGCGTTGGGAATTTCACGACAAGCGCCGCCATGGCACCGGAGTAGAGATTCATGCAATTCGCGGTCAAGGTTCCCAACACGACGCTGAGCAAAATGATCGTCCCCACGAGCTGCGGGGCGCCGACTGACTGTAACAGGCTATGAATCGCGTCCGTGGGAGTTGCCTTGCTGAGATCAAAACCGCGCGCTGCGTACACGGTGGCCGCGCCCATGATCTCCAAAATGATGCACGGTATGACCGTACCAAGAAACGAGTACCACCAGATACGGCGCGGATCCGTGTTTGCAGGGAGATACCGGGAGTAATCGGAGGCGCACGGCACCCAGCCGGTCGCATATGCAAACCCGAGCGCGGTCGCCAAAATGACGCCGCCGATCTCGCCGCCGGCGGCGAACGGCGCGTGCGCGTTGAATGTCGAGCTCCAATTCGCGTGAGTGAACGTAATGACGCCCAACAGCGTAAAGCCGGCGCCCAGCAACACCGAACTCACGCGTTCGAACCAGTGGATCATGTTGTAGCCGTAGACCGCCAGCAATATCTGCAACAGCAGCATGAGTGCGAGCGAGATCGCGTATGTAGCGGCCGATGACGGGATCCGAAACAACGATTGGGCGATCGTTTGCAGCGCATAAGCGCCGAAGACGGAATTGACCGCGAACCAAAGCACTCCGGCCAGGAAGCTCAGCGCCGCGGGCAGTGCGTTGCCATATCGGCCGAAGGCTAAGCGTGAAGCGACCATCTGCGGCACGCCATAACGCGGTCCGAACGTTCCGAGAATGCCCAGCAGCGCAAAACCGACGATATTTCCGACAATCAGCCCGGCCGCGGCCCCGGCCAAACTCGTTCCATAGAGCGCGACGGCGAAGACGCCGACCATCCACGTCGCGATCTCGGCGTTGGCCGAAAACCACAAGCCGAAGAGCGAGCGCGGATTCCCGTGGCGCTGGTCGTCGGGGATGTATTCGATGCCGGTCGGTTCTACTGCGAGAACTTGGTCGCGATAGACCGGTTCGCTCATGCCGCAGTGCGCAGTTCGGAACTCGTCACGAAGCGCACTCCGGCTTTCTCCATTTCTTCGATTGCCTGGGTCTCGTCTTGCGGACGCACCGCGACGGGCGCGATTGCGTCGCTCACGACGAGCGTTTCAAATCCGCTCTGCGCCGCGGCGAGCGCGGTCTCTTTCACGCAGTAATCGGTCGCGAGTCCCGCCACGAAGATGCGTTGCACGCCGCGGGCGCGCAATCGTTCCGCCAGATCCGAGTTTTCGAAAGCACTGTATCCGTGCCACGGCGGCATCGATCCCTTGCTCAAGATCTCGTCGACGTACGCCAGGTTCATCTTCGGCGCAAAACCGGCACCGTACGTGTGCTGCAAACAATGGTAGGGCCACGTCCCGCCGTAGTCTTTGAAGTGCGGATGTTCGCGCGGATGCCAGTCGCGCGTCGCCACGACGTACGGAAAGAGCGGCATGATGCGCTCCAGCGGTCCGAAGATGCGATTCCCCTGCGCTACCGGCAGCGCGCCGCCGGGCAAGAAATCGTTTTGGACGTCTACGACGATGAGTGCGTCACCCGCTCCGATCGTTTGCATGGTTACCTGTTTTGAATCTGCGCGATCCAGTGTTCGACCGCGTCCGGCGCCGAGGGTAAGGAGGCCGACAGATTCTCGTGACCGTCCGCGGTGACGACCACGTCGTCTTCGATGCGCACGCCGATGCCGCGGAACCGCTCGGGTACCGTGCCGTCATCCGGCTGAAAGTAGAGTCCCGGTTCAACCGTGAGCACCATGCCGGTTTGCAGCTTGCTGTAACGGTAATTCTCGGAGCGCGCTTTGGCGCAGTCGTGCACGTCGAGGCCGAGCATGTGGCTGACGCCGTGCAGCGAGTAGCGGCGGTGAAATTGGTTTTGCGGATCGACGGCTTCGTCGAGCGAACACTTGAGAATACCGAGATCGATGAGCCCTTTTGCGAGCACGCGTATCGCCGCGCGATACGGTGCGAGAAACTCGTTGCCCGGCTTGACTTGTTCGAAGGCCGCGCGTTGCGCTTCATACACGAGCTCGTAGACCGCGCGTTGTTCGGCGCTGAAGCGCCCGGATATCGGCATCGTGCGCGTGACATCGGCCGTATACAGCGACTCGACTTCGACGCCCGCGTCAACCAGAAGCAGTTCTCCCTTGCGCACCTCGCCGTTCGTGCGAACCCAATGCAGCGTGCATGCATGCTCGCCTGCGGCCGCGATTGTGAGGTAGCCGGTGTCGTTGGCTTCGATGCGCGCGCGCGAAGTGAACGCCGTTTCGATCTCGCGTTCGGAGCGGGCGCGTGACATTACGCGGATGATGTCTTCGAAACCGCGTTTGGTGATCTCGACGGCTTTTCGCAATTCGCTGATCTCGTAGTCGTCTTTGATCAGGCGCATCTCGGAGAGATGCGTTGCGAGTTCGGTATCGTCCTCAACGTTGCGAATCGTCAGCCCGCGTGCGCGAAGTTCGTCGAGATACTGATCGGTCTGGTCCATCGGACGGCAGCGATCGACGCCGAAGAAGAGTTGACTCTCGTCAACGCCGCGGTGGCGTCCAACCCACAATTCACCGTGCACGCGATCGGCGAAAAACTTCGCGTCGCCGCGGTTATGCGCGGGCACGAACAGAACCGACTCGTGCGAACCGTTGCGCGGCTCGAGCACCAGCGTGGATCCGGCTTCACCGGGACCCATCAAGTACGCAAAGTCGCTCGATGGGCGGTAGCGGAAGCTTGTATCGTTCGAACGCGTCTTTTCTTCGCCCGCCGGAATCACGAGCACGGCATCGGAAAAATCTTTCGAGAGAGCAGCGCGTCGCGCGCTATAGCGCTCGACTTGGTCGGCACGCGATACGGTAATCGGCGCGTCGACCCACCCTTCGGACATAAATCGAACGAACGCCTCGGGCGAATCCGGATCGTAGCTCGTTCTGGCGGGAGCAGCTTGGGGTGCTTTGCGAGTTTCCATGGGGGTGGGGGTTCGCGGTCAGCGCAGTTTGGTCTTGGCCTGCGCCTGCCGTACTTGCTTAGTTTGGGCCACAACCTGCCCTGAGCTTGCCGAAGGCTCCGCCGGTTCGGGCGCGGGCGCGGCGGCTTCCTCGGCCTTGGGCCGGGTGTGCTTCAGATTGGCCAGGGTCGCCTGGAAGCGCTTGGCTCCCGGGTCGCCACCTTTTCTTGCTCGTGCCATCGTCTCTTTATGATTCTCCCCCAGTTCCCAAGGTTTCGAGGTCTACCGGGTCCCGTTTCGCTTGGCCACGCGCTCGCTGCGGCGTCCCGCCTCCGCTCACCCTGCCTCTTCAGGCCGCTCTCGCCATCCATGCCCTTCGACAGGCTCAGGACTCGGCGCTAACGCGCCTGCGGCGAAACGGGACCCGGTAGGCCCCGAACCTTAGGTGAAAGTCATTTTCACTTTTTGACAGGATAGGGTAGAATCGTCTCCTCAAACCCTCACAGCTTGAAGAGAAAGTGACCGTTCATGTTGGCACAGGTTGGCAAGCCCGCCCCCGATTTTAAACTGAAGAGCACCAAAGGCGCGACCAGTTCGAAGGACCTCGGCAAGGAGATATCGCTGTCCGACTACCGCGGACGCTGGCTGGTTTTCTTCTTTTATCCGCTGGATTTCACGTTCGTCTGCCCGACGGAGATTACGGCGCTCTCGGATCGCGCCGACGAATTTAAAGCCGTCGATTGCGACGTGCTCGGCGCGTCGACCGATTCGGTTTTCAGCCACTGGGCGTGGATCAACACGCCGCGCGAGAAGAACGGAATCGCCGGCCTGAAGTATCCGCTGGTCGCCGACTTTACAAAGGAAACGGCGCGCGCGTACGGCGTGCTCAACGAAACGAGCGGCGCGGCGCAGCGCGGTCTCTTCATCATCGATCCTGAAGGCGTGCTGAAATATGCCGTCGTGACGGACGACAACGTCGGCCGCAGCGTCGAGGAGACGCTTCGCGTGTTGCAGGCATTGCAAACCGGCGGCCTCTGCCCGGCCGAATGGAAGCCCGGCAAAGCGTTGCTGCAAAAAGTCTAATGCCCTTACGGATGCGCAGCCCTCTCCCATCGCTGGAGGGGGTTGCGACGTGGGTCAACGGCGAGCCGAAATCCGAAGACTTGCGCGGCTTTCCCGTGCTGGTGCACTTTTGGTCGATCACGTGCCATCTCTGCCACAACGCAGCCGAACAACTCAGCGCGTGGCGCGAGCGGTTCGGGAAAGAGGGCATGATCTTCATCGCGGTCCATCAGCCGCGTTCCGAAGCCGAACTCGACGTCGAAGCCGTCCGTAAGGACGCGATCGAGGAGATGGGCTTCACGCAACCGTGCGCGATCGACAACGAGCACACTATCGTCGATCGTTTTCAAAACCAATTCGTGCCTTCGTATTACGTCTTCAACCGGCGCCACGAGCTGCGCCATTTCCAAGCCGGCGATAAAGGCCACGATCGCTTGGAAGCCGCGATCGCGCGCGTTATCGAAGAGCCCGCCGAGGACGAAGTCCTTCAGTAATAGGGGACCGCGCTTTCCGCAAATAACGGGTATGCCTCATGTTTAGCGCCCAGGAGCTGCGGGCGATACCGTTTCTTTCCACGCTTGCCGATAGAGAGTTGGAGTATCTCTCCGGCGTGGTTGCCGATATTCACGTGCTTGCGAATGAGTACGTCATGCATGAAGGCGATAGCCCGGCGCTATTCGTCGTGATGGAGGGGCGCCTCGACGTCACGAAGATCATCGACGGAGCCGAACGCGTACTCGGAGTGCGCACGCGCGGCGACCTGTTCGGCCAAGTATCGGTGGTGCTGAATACGCCGACTCCCGCAAGCCTGCGCGCATCCGAGCCGTCCCGCGTCATTCGAATCGAAGTCAGAGATTATCACTCTGTTGCCGCTGCCGCACCGGATTTCGCGGCCGAGCTTGCCAAATCTGCGATCGATCGCATCGAAGGGCTTCAAGAGATCGCGGCGGAGCCGCCGCGTCCGGAGCTCGTCGTCATCGGATCCCAATGGGATTTGGCCTGCCACGATCTGCGAAACTTCCTGCAGCGCAACCACATCGAGTTTGATTGGCTGACGCCGGAGGATCTGCGCGCTGTGGAAATGCTCGAGCGCGCCGGTGCGGATTCGCAACTGCCGCTCGTACGGCTTAGGGACGGAAAACTTCTCGCGTGTCCGACACACGCGCAGATCGCGAAGGCCCTCGGCCTTTCGGTCACTCCCGCCCAAACCGAATACGATGTCGTTATCTTCGGAGCCGGTCCGGCCGGGTTAGCCGCTGCCGTTTATGGCGCATCGGAAGGCCTGAGCACGGTGCTGATCGAGCGCGAAGCTCCCGGCGGGCAAGCCGGCACGTCGTCTCGGATCGAGAATTACTTGGGCTTTCCCTTCGGGCTGTCCGGTGACGAACTGGCGAGTCGCGCGTTCGCGCAAGCCAAACGCTTAGGAGCCGAGATCGTCGTGACGCGAGTCGTCGAAGGGATAGACGCGGCCTCGCATATGGTGCGGCTCGACGGCGGCGATACGCTGCACGGGCGCACGATCATTCTAGCGATGGGCGTTGCGTGGCGCCGCTTGGCGCTCGATTCGGCAACGCCGCTGATCGGGCGCGGAGTCTATTATGGCGCCGCGCGCAGCGAAGCCAGGACGATCCAAGGCAAGGACGTGCACGTGATCGGGGGCGGAAACTCTGCCGGGCAGGCCGCGCTCTCGTTTTCCGAACACGCGCGCTCGGTGACGCTGCTGGTTCGCGGCGACTCGCTCGAGAAGAGTATGTCCTACTATTTGATCGAGCAACTAAAGAACAAGAAGAACGTCCAGGTTCGATTGCACTCCGAGGTTGCGCGTGTGTATGGTGAGCTGCACATCGAGGCGATTGACGTGCTCGATCGCGATACCGGGAAGACGTCACGCTGCGAGACGGCCGCGCTCTTCGTGATGATTGGCGCGGATGCGGAGACGGCGTGGCTTCCCGAAGAGATCGCGCGCGACGAAAACGGCTACGTCTTGACCGGCGCCGACGTTCTAAGAACCGGACTTTGGCACGAAGAACGCGACCCCCATTTGCTCGAGACGACCATGCCGGGAATCTACGCAGTCGGTGACGTGCGCGCAGGATCGGTGAAACGCGTTGCGGCCAGCGTCGGCGAAGGCAGCATGGCGATCGCATTGGTACACCAGTACCTGCAGCGCGAGGCCGTGGCCAAGTGACGATCTCCGCGCTAGCAGTAGTTGCCGGCGCGATCATCGTGCTGGTTGCGATCGCCAAGCGCATTAACGTGGCCTATCCGATCGTGCTCGTCCTTGGCGGAATTGCGATCGGCTATATTCCAGGGGTGCCGACGGCGACGATGCGGCCCGATCTCGTGCTGCTCGTGTTCTTGCCGCCGCTGTTGTATTGGGAGAGCGTCACCGCGCCCAGCAGCGATTTCAAAACCGGCGCCTGGTGGATCTTTCAACTTGCGTTCGGCTTGGTCGTAGTCACGACGGTGGCCGTGGCGGTCGTCATCCATTTCATTGACGCGAATGTCGGATGGGCGGCCGCCTTCGTGCTCGGCGCCATCGTCGCGTCAACGGATGAAGTCGCCTTCGTCACCCTTGCCGAACGGCTGCGCGTTCCGCGCCACCTGGTAGCGACGATTGAAGGCGAGAGTTTGATCAATGACGCGACGTCGCTGATCCTCTACGGGGTTGCCGTCGCAGCCGTTGTGGGGCAAAGCTTTTCACTGGGACACGCCCTCGGTTCGCTGGTTCTGTCCGTCGTCGCGGCAGTTGCGATCGGCATCGTCGCAGGTGCCATCGTGGTGGGCGCGTGGGCGCTGGCGCAGGACGAAGACGTGCAGCCCATCATCTCGCTGATTGCTCCGTACATCTCGTACCTGCCGGCATATTTTTTGGGGGTGTCGGGCGTGCTGGCCGTCGTCGTGACGGGATTGTTCGTCAGCCGGTTTACTCCGCGCGTCTTGCTGCCGCGGACGCGTTTGCGGGCCGTCGGATTCTGGGTGACGATCGTTTTCGTCCTCAATGCATTCATCTTCGTTTTGATTGGCTTACAGTTTCGATCGATTGTATCGACCCTCTCGCATTTGAGTCATTCGATCGGCACACTGATTTTGTACGGTGTGATTGTCAGTGCGGTGGTGATCGTAGTTCGCATAGTCTGGGTGTTTGCACAGGCGCTGTTGCCGGTCACGAACGAACCCGAACACGCGGAGGGCGAGGCCGACTGGTCTCACGTTGCCGTGCTGGCGTGGACGGGCATGCGCGGGGGCATCTCGCTGGCCGCTGCGCTTGCGATACCACTCACCGTTGCGACTGGACCATTTCCACAACGTGACCTCATTATTTTTCTGACGCTCTGCGTGCTCTTGGCGACGCTGGTTGGCCAGGGCGGCTCGTTACCGTGGCTGCTGAAGCGGCTGAAGGTAAAGGATGACGGCGCGGACGAGCGCGAGGAGCGCTTGGCGATGGCGCGCACGGCGCGCATCGCGCTCATTAAGCTTTCGGCACTTCGGCGTGAGCGGCAGATCCCGGATCCTATCATGATGGCGCTTCGCCAGCGGTTTCGCTCGCGCTGGCGCGAGTTCGAGAATACGCGAGACGGGTCGGCCTATCGCGAACGCATCGCGTCGCTCTATCGCGGAATCGAACGCGAGTTGCTGGACGTCCAGCGCGCAGAGCTCATCCGCCTGCGCGATCGTGGGAAGATCGACAATACGGTCATGCGCCGCGTGCTCACACTGCTGGACCTCGAAGATCAGGAGATCAGCATGCTCGGCAGCACCGGCCACATGGATCTCGATCCGGAAAAATAACGCTTATTCTTCGCCGTCGTAATAGTCGAGCGGCTCGGAGCGAATGATCCGGCGCTCCGGCAGGCGCACCAGCCACTTCTTGCTGTCGGGGTAGTAAGCAGCTTCGCCCATCGGGTTATCCGCTACCAGGTAAAGGACGAGATCTTCCTTACCGTTGTTCGTTATTTGGTGTGCTTGTCCGGGCGGAAAAATAAACGCATCACCCGTTTCGATCGGGGTCGTGCCGCCCTCGTCGCGCACGATGCCGCTGCCTGAGATCACATGATAGAACTCCCACTGCATGCTGTGCGAGTGGTACGGATACGCGGTGGCTCCGGCCGGCAGCCGCGCGATCTCGACATCGAACGGGTGCCGCTCCATGATGTCCGTGGACTGGGGCTTGCGGCCCAGGCCTTCCGAAACCTGAATTCCAGAGCTGCGGAACTTGCCTTTGGGCGACGCGAACTGCAGCTCCTCAAGATCTTTTGTGTTGACTTTGCGCATAGCCGGATGGTTCTGCCCGATAGCGGCGGACCATTCTGGGCATAATCGGCCTATGTTAGGAGAGAAGGATGCGATCGCTACGATCGCTGTTAAAGATCTTAAGACGGCCGCGCAGTTCTATGGAGAGACCCTTGGTCTGAAGAATGAAGGCGGCGACCAGACCGCCGCCATTATGTACACCAGCGGAAACACCAAGGTGCTCGTCTATCAGTCGGAGTTCGCGGGATCCAACAAGGCGACCGCCGCCAATTGGACGGTGGGAGCCGACCTGAAATCGGTCGTGGAGGGCCTTGCGAAAAAAGGCGTCAAGTTCGAGCACTACGACATGCCGGGCGTCACACGTGAAGGGGACATCCACACCGCGGGCGGCCAAAAAATCGCGTGGTTTAAGGATCCCGACGGCAACATTCTAGCGCTGCTTGGCTAAAGGAGGCCAACGCTCATGAAATTTGTTTTTATCGCCGCGCGCTTGCTGCTCGGCCTGATATTTTTCGTTTTCGGCCTGAACGGGTTTCTGTTCTTCATTCCGGCGCCGGCGCACATCCCCGGCGCGGCCGGAGCTTTTTCCGGAGCCATGTTTACGTCACACTTCATGTGGTTTACATCCGGCGTTCAACTGATCTGCGGCGTCATGCTGCTCACCAATCAGTACGTTCCGCTGGCGCTGGTCATGTTGGGAGCGGTGCTCTCGAACATCCTTGCTTTCCACATAACAATGCTCCCGGGCGGGCTCCCGCTGGCCCTTGTTACAACTGCAATCTGGGTGGTGGCATG
This sequence comes from Candidatus Rubrimentiphilum sp., assembly GCA_035710515.1. Classification (NCBI taxonomy): domain Bacteria; kingdom Bacillati; phylum Vulcanimicrobiota; class Vulcanimicrobiia; order Vulcanimicrobiales; family Vulcanimicrobiaceae; genus Candidatus Rubrimentiphilum; species Candidatus Rubrimentiphilum sp. Next base: position 732,091 of record DASTDE010000004.1, read on the forward strand.
CTGGCCGCTGCGTTCGTACTTTGCGCCGCTGTTTGCTCGAACCGTCCCGCAACAGGAGGTACGTTAATGGAACTTCAGCCGTATATTTTTTTCTACGGACGCTGCGCCGAAGCGCTCGAATTTTACAAGAAAGCCTTGGGCGGAACGTACGAGTCGTCGCTCGTGAAAGACTCGCCGATGCGCGATCAGATGCCGCCGGGCTCCGACGAGCGGGTGATGCATGCGACGTTCTCAGGCAAGGGTCTGACCTTTATGGCTTCGGACGGCAACCAAACCAAGCCGGTCGATCCCGAAGCCGGAAATATCGCGCTGTCGCTCGGAACTACCGACGCGGCCGAGGGCGAGCGCATCTTCAACGCGCTCAGCGAAGACGGCGACGTCAAGATGCCGATAGCGGAGGCGTTCTGGGGCGGCAAATTCGGAATCGTTGTCGATAAATTCGGCACCGAGTGGATGCTGACGCTCCCGTGACGCCTATTTCCGCTGCTGGTACGCTTTCACTAAGGCCTTGAGATCCGCGATGTGCTGCTGAATTAGGTCACTACGGGCAAGGGCTACTTCCATAGGATAGATGGATCCATACATGCCCTGCTTATCGCTTGCGGGATAGAGCGCTTCGACATATGCGTCGGTGTATGCCGCCCAAGCTTTCTGAGAAGCTGCAACCTTTGCAGCCGCTCCCGGCTCTTTTGCGGCGAGGGACACGAGCTTGTTATAGATTGAATTCATCTGCATCGCGCGCAAGGCCGCTTCATTGCCTGCGCACATGTTCATGGCCAACTGCGTCTTCGCAGTCCGCATGCATGCCTTGAACTGGGCCGAGCCTTGGGCTGCGGCCGGGGCGACCGCCACGACAATCCAAAGCAGAGCGAATGGAATAAGTGCTCGGAGTTTCATCATTACCTCCGTTTGTTATCTTACCATTGTATGCAGCTCGACCACCAGGCCATCGGTCGTGACGGTAATTGCGCCGGTGAAACAAAAAATCGGAGCCACCCCTAGATGCCAATATGATACTGGCCCGAACGTCCGTGGCCGGCGCGGCTGCAGTGCTCGTGGTGCTTCTCACAACCACTGCGCTGGTTGGCTCATCTACCGACGAGCGCGTTATCAAAGCTCCGACGTCGGATGGACAGATATTCATCGAAAAGATCGTGCAAGTTAGCGCCCAGCGACCTCAAAATCAACACGCCGAAGTCTTTATCGCCCAGAGTCCCAAGAACGGCAACGATTTGCTGGCATGTTCCATAACGCTGGATAGGCGTAAGCCTGATCCGTTTACCGGAGAACGGGATGCGGTTTACGTATCGCGTGACGCGGGCAGGCATTGGCAATTCGGCATGGAGATCGGACCGGCGAGCGATCCGAGCTGTGCGTTCGGACAATCGGGTGAGGCCTATTTTCTTGCGACCATGTTGCCACCAAGCACGAATAAGATCTTTCGCTCGAAGGACCTTCGCAACTGGACTTTGTGGCAGACGACGCCGTTTCTCGATCGCGCCACGCTTCTCACTCCTCCAGAAAACGGTGAAATCGCCATGAGCGGTGACGCGCCTGAAAGTACGATCGGCAGGATCGCCGGCGGGGCTTCTCTGTGGCAAGCAGTAGGCAACGGGAAGCTTACGATAAGCAACTTCGCGCCCGACGTTCACAAGCTCGTGTCGATCAACACCGGCGGCTATAGGAATTTCCAAACGTTTGGCACGGTTGGGTACACGCGGCTGCCGCTACCAGAAAGCTTGCGACGTCTTCGAAACTTGAGCGACAATCAGCCTGGAATTCCCAATGCAGAGCTGATCTATACGTCATTGAGTCTGACGGATGGAACCGTTACCAGCCGAAGCCGTATTGCCTCCGACTATGATATAGACGATCGCGCTTTTTCATGCTACCCGTCGGCAGCATTTGATAGATCGCGTTCCCGCTTCGCAGGGACGATCTATGTGGCTTGGTGTGATTTTCGCCTCGGACATTCGAGTATCTTGATCGCGCACAGCTCGGATGGCCGCCGCTGGAGCACGCCGCTTATTCTGGACGATCCGACAACCGGCCGTTATGGCGCCGGCGCATTCGAGCCGACAGTCGCAGTGAACAACCGCGGGGTCGTCGCAGTGTTTTGGTACGATCGCCAACAGCATCCCGCCGGTCAGGGTTGGGACATCGCCTTTCGCGCATCTACCGATGGGGGCGCATCTTGGATTCCGACTCGTCGTGTCTCGGGTGCAGAAACAACTTGGACCGCCGATCGAGTGAGCCAAGACAATCTCTCGATCAACATTAATGGCAAATACAGATTGAGCGCGTCGCTGGGCTTCCATTCATTTGCCATGAACGCGGGAGACTTTTCCGGAATGTTTGCCGATCCGGCAGGTGGGTTCCATCCAATCTGGGTCGACAATCATACAAATGCCGTGCCGCAAGTGTGGACGACGAGAGTAACCGTAAAGCCGGCATTGCGCACAACGGACCCGGCGCCTTCGCCCGTGTTGTTCTTTCCCGTTCAAAACCAATTACCGGCTCAAGCGGCCTTTACGCCGCCGCTTAGACGTTTGCTCCCCGCGCGATCCAACGCGACAGACGTGAGCAGGTTTGTAGACTTTGATGCGCGTGACTTATGGTTCGATAAACCGCACCACGACCTTGGGTTTTCGTTGGTCATACGCAATACGGCCAAGAGCGCCTTGCCTTGTCCGCTGTATTTCAAAGCAACCTTGGCGCCGACCGGACGATCGGGGCTGCCGATCGCCGATGCGATGCCGTTAAATACTACTGCCTATCTCGACAAGAGCCAGCCGGTTTGGCAGATTCCGGGTTGTACGACATCGCTTGGGCCTGGAGCTGAGCTCTTGCTTCCGATAAGGGTGCGTGTCGAGAATCTGCGGATTCCCTCAATTGCTAGTTCGTGGCTGCGAAGGCTCAATTATGTGGTCCCGGAGAACGTTCTTGAGTGGTCGCAATTACAAGTATTAAGTGACGCGTCCGCCGCATCCCACGGTCTACGAAACTAGCATCGGCGTTACCGTGACACCATCGTATGCAGCTCGACCGCCAGGCCATCGGTCGTGACCGTAACTGCGCCGTTCGCATCCGTGCGATAAACCTGCGCGCCGAGGCGTTGCAGCGTTTCAAGCGTCTGGGGCGCCGGGTGGCCGAACATATTGTGCCGGCCCACGGATATGATCGCGTAACGTGGATGAACGGCCGCGATGAACGCGGGCGTGCTGCCGTAGGCGGATCCATGATGTCCGACCTTCAGAACCGTCGATCGTAACCCCACGCCTTCGCTTAAGAATCGCTGCTCTGCTTCGGCGCCGGCGTCGCCCGTGAAAAGCATGCGGAACGAGCGGTATTGCAAGATGAAGGCGAGCGAGTTGTTATTAATGTCGTTGCGTGTTCCAACCAACATTGGAAGGGATGGGCCGATAAAGGTCAGCGTGACGCCGTCACTCGTCTGCCAAACCGCGCCGGCGCGCGGATAGACGAGCGGCACATGTTCGCCGCGCGCGAGTGCGAGAGCGTCGTTATACGCGAAACCGGGATAGCGCTGCCCGCTATCGGCAAATTCGGTAACGCGAAGGGCGCGAAGTACGGGCACAACGCCGCCGGCATGATCACCATGTGGGTGCGACAAGATGATTGCGTCAATTGTGCGTACGCCTTCGCGGCGGAGAAACGGGACCACGATTCGTTCGCCGACTCGTTCCGCTGAGGATTCGGCTCCCCGTCCTTGCTCCAAACGGCCGCCCGCGTCCACCAGCAATGCATGACCGAGCGGCGTGCGGATTACGATCGCATCGGCCTGCCCAACGTCGAGCACGGTGATGCGCAAGCGGTAATCGTTTGCGCGTGGCGGCCACGCGACCAAGATCGCGCCGAAAAGAAAAAGTGCCGGCGCCGCGGTCCGAGACTCTTTCTTCCAAAGAAGAACGGCTGCGACCAAGAGACAGTCATAGACCGCAATGCTCCACGGCGGCGGCGGCATGGCTGCCAGCGACGCGCCCGGCAACGACGCGATCGAGTGAACGACGGCGACGATCCAGGCTAACAGCCAACCATTGAGATTGGCGGCGGCTTGCGCGAGCGGCGGCAGCGGCGCGAATGCGAGTTGCAGCGCTCCCAGGATCATCGTTGCGCCGACGCACGGTACGACGGCCGCATTTGCAAATACGGCATATGGCGCGAAGAACAAAAAGATCGAGGCGGTCAGCGGCCACGTGCCGAGTTGCGTCGCCAGCGTTAACGCAAGCGCTTCGCGCAGACGAGCCGGCAACGCCGAGCATCGCTCGAGTTGGGCGTCGATCGAATCCGCGCAGAGCAGAATCGCGCCCACGCACGAAAACGACAGCGCGAACGAAGCGCTCGAAATCGCCTGCGGATCCATAAGCGCTATCGCCAGCAGCGCCCCGCCGTACATGCTCCAGGCGCGCGCCGCGCGACCGAAACCGTACGCCGTCAAGGCGACCGAGATCATCGTCGCCGCGCGCAGCGCCGGCAGATGCGCGCCGCTAAAAACCGCGTAACTCCAGATCGCGGCGATCGCAAGTCCACAGGCGAGCCCGCGCGGGACGGTGGACGCGCGCAGCAGAGCCAAAACCAATGCGGCGACGACTCCCAGATGCAAACCCGCCGTCACGAGCACGTGCACCGTCCCGGTCTCTTGAAATTCGCTGCGCAGTTCCGGCGGCAGCGACGCGCGTTCGCCCCACAGTTCGCCCGCCAGAATTGTCGCCGACGGCTCCGGCAGGCGCAAACGCAACTGCTCGAGCGCCCAGGCGTGCGCACGTGCGAGAACGAGATCCAAACTCAACGGCCCGTCCGGCAGCATCCGCAGGACGCGCGCGCCGCTGACGCGTGCTGAAATACCGCGCTCCAGTTGAATCGCCCGTTCGTCCGGTTCGCCCGGATTGCGCGGCGCATCGAACGCTTCGATCCGTCCGCGCACGAGTATGCGCGTTCCGGCCCGCGGCACGGCGCCGCGACTCGAGACGGCAAGCTTTACGCCGTCATCCGTTGCGCAGGTGTAGGAAGCGTTTCCGTTTTCGACCGCGGCGTCGCTCAGAATCGTGCACGCGAGGCGCGCCGTGTGTTCTTTAAAGGAAGGAGCCGGTAACGCGGCATGCCAGAGTGCGCTTGCGCCGCCCGCGACCAGGGCGAGTGCGGCGGCCGCGCGAAGCCGCCCAAGCTCCGCACGAGTCATCGCAAGCCAGACGCACAACGCGACGCTCGCGCAGAGTACCAAGAGGCGCACATCGGATCCAAGGGGTTGTGTGGCCGCTGCCCCAAGGGCAGCTGCGGCGCCCAGGAGCAGCAGCGGGGAGCGTGCCACATAACGCAACTGCGACGAGCGGCAAAGAATTAAAGGAGCTTGCATGCGCATCATGGTCACCGGCGGGGCCGGATTCATCGGCTCGCACGTCGCCGACGCGTACTTGGCCGCCGGCCACGAAGTGCTGGTGCTCGACGCGCTGTGGGAACACGGCGGCGGACGCCGCCAAAACGTGCCGCAGCGCGCGCTCTTCGTACACATGGACATCCGCGACGAAGGCCTCACGCGTATCTTTCAAGAGTTTAAACCGGACGTCGTCAGCCACCACGCGGCTCAAGCCAGCGTCGCGATCGGCTCGCGCGATCCGATCTACGACGCGCAAGTGAACGTCGTGGGTTTGCTCAACGTCTTGGAAAACTCGGTCCGAAACGGAGTACAGAAGATCATCTATGCGTCCAGCGGCGCGACCTTCGGCACGCCGGAGCGTCTGCCGATGAACGAGCGCACGCCGCAGCATCCCGAGTCGCCGTACGGCATCACGAAAATGGTCGGCGAACACTACCTGCGTTTCTATCAGAAGGAGCGCGGGCTGGACTTTACCTCGCTGCGCTACGGAAATGTCTATGGACCGCGCCAAGATCCGAACGGCGAAGCCGGCGTAATTGCGATTTTCATCGCGAAGTTCTTGACGAAACAGGAAGTGCGCATCGACTGGGACGGCGATCAAACGCGCGACTATGTCTACGTGCGCGACGTTGCGGACATTAATCTCGCCGCACTCGAAGGAGGCTCCGGCGGGATGTACTGCGTTGGGACGAACCACCGCACCAGCGTCAACGACATTTACAAGACGCTGTGCAAAGTGTCGGGATTTGAGCCGCCGGTCGTGCACGCGCCCAAACGGCCGGGCGACGCGCGTGACGCACAGTTCGATTGCGCATTAGCCAAAAAAGAACTAGGGTGGGTGCCGCGCGTGCAGCTGCGCGACGGAATCAGTGAGACCTACGAGTTCTTTAAGGATGCGCTGCCGGTAGCGCGGTGAAGCTTCCGCTCGCGCTGGTGCGCGCGGCTACTCCGTTGTTCGTGTGGGCGTCGTCCGTTCGGCGGCGCGTGCTGCCGCCGCAGTTCGCTATCCTGGAACTGGCAACCGGAATATGGCCCGCACTCGCCCTGCGTGCGATAGTGAAAGTGGGCATTCCGGATCGCCTTGCACGCGGCGCGGCGACTCCCGCGGAGCTCGCGCGCGATCTCGGGTTGCACGAAGGCAGCGTGCGGCGCATCCTAAAGTTGTTGTCCGGCTACGACATCGTGCGCGAGTTGCGCGACGGACGTTTTGAGTTGACGCGAATCGGACGCTACGCTGCGAGCCGGACGCCGGGAAACGTCGCGGATTTTGTGCGCTACGTCGGCGAGCCGTGGCATTTAGGACCCTGGGGACGGCTGGAAGAAACGCTGCGCACCGGCATGCCGGCGTTTGAGATCGTGCACGGCAGCGGATTCTTTGAATATGCAAGCGCGCATCCCGAAATGGGCGAGCTCTTCGACAACGCGATGGCGTCCGTTGCGCCGCTGCACGCGCAAGCCGTGGCCGACGCCTACGATTTTTCGCACGCGTCGCCCATCGCCGACATCGGCGGCGGCTCCGGATTGGTGCTTGGCGCGATTCTACGAGCGTTTCCGGGCGCGGACGGCATACTGTTCGACCTCCCCGGCGCGCTGAAGCTGGCCGAGCGATCGCTGGGGCCCGAGCAGGCTCGCATTCGTTTCGAAGCCGGCGATTTTTTCGAACGCGCTCCGCAGGGCGCCAAGACATTTGTGCTGGCGCATATCTTGCACGATTGGGATGACATCAAAGCGCTGAAGATTTTGCAGAACGTCCGGAAAGTGATGCCTGCGGACGGCCGCGTCCTTATTGTTGAAGCGCTGCTCCTCGACGAGCCGAACCGTTGGAGCGCGGCGAATGTCACCGACGCGCAAATGCTGACGATGCTGCGCGGCCGCGAACGCACTGCGGCGGAATATGGGGCATTGCTGGCTCAAGCCGGTCTGAAGCTGACGCGTGTCATTCCAACTACGGCAGCTGAGTCGATTGTTGAGGCGTGCCCTTCGTCACCTGCCTAACGGGCGCTGCTCAGGACTCCGGCGCTTAGCGCCTCCGGCTAGCTTCTGATCAGGCGACGATGTTGAGTAGCTTGTCCGCGACGAATATGCGTTTGCGAACTTCTTTACCGTCGAGCTGAGCTTGAACCGGCGCCTGCTCTAGGGCCAGCGCGAAGGCTTCGTCCTTGCTGATTCCCGGAGCGACTTCCAACCGCGCGCGGATCTTGCCGTTCACTTGCACGACCAGTGTAATCGTTTCGAGCGCCATCGCGCTTTCGTTGGGTTCGAAATACCGCTCCAAATGCACCGACGTAGTGTGCCCCATGCGCTCCCAGAGCTCGTCGGCCAGATGCGGCGCAAAGGGCGCCATGATGAGCGGCAGCGCGCGCACGGCGTAGGCAACCAGCGGCGATTCAGGCGCCTCCTGCTCGAGCGCCGTCAGCGCGTTGACGTATTCGTCCAGTTTGGCGATCGTCGTATTATAATGAAAGCGGCGCGACAGCGTTTCGTCTACTGCGGACTTCGCCGCCACGTGCACCGCGCGCAGTAGCACTTTTTCTTCGGCGCTCTGCGCATCCGGAAGGTCGCCCACGTTCGCTTCTTTCGCGCGGTCCAGGAAGGGTTCGCACGCGCGCCACACGCGATTGACAAAACGCACGCGGCCGTTGATGCCCTCGTCAGTCCAGTCGCTCGTATCTTCAGGCGGCGTGACGTACAGCAGAAACAGGCGCATGGCGTCGACGCCGCGCTTGTCGACGACTTCGTCGATGCCGATCACGTTGCCGCGCGACTTGCTCATCTTCTCGCCGTTGTACAGCACGAAGCCTTGATGGAAGAGGCGCGTGATCGGCTCGTCGGCGCCGCTCACCCAGCCGCGATCGTGAAAGAACTTGTAGAAGAAGCGCGAGTACAGCAAGTGCAGCACGGCGTGCTCGGCGCCGCCGATGTATTGATCGATCGGCATCCAGTAGTTCGCTTTGGCCGGATCCCAGGGCGCGCGGTCGTTGTGCGGGTCGAGATAGCGCAGATAGTACCATGATGATTCGAAGAACGTGTCCATCGTATCGCTCTCGCGCTTGGCGGGACCGCCGCATTTCGGGCACGTCGTGTTGCTGAAAGTTGGATCGTTGGCGAGCGGCGATCCCTCGCCGGTAATCGGCACGTCCGCCGGCAGCAATACGGGCAGCTGATCGTCCGGCACAGGCTGTTCGCCGCACTTTTCGCAGTAGACGATCGGAATCGGCGTGCCCCAATAGCGCTGTCGCGAGACCAGCCAATCGCGAATGCGGAAGTTCACCTTCGGCTCGCCGGCGCCAATCGTCACGAGCCGCTCAGCGATGGCTTTGCGGGCGCGTTCGCTCGACATGCCGGTGAAATCGCCGCTCGCAACGAGGCGGCCGTCTTCCAAATAGGATTCCGTCAACGGCGCTTGCAGATCGGAACCCGGCGGCGCGACGACCTGCGCTACCGGCAGTCCGTGTTTGCGCGCAAATTCAAAGTCGCGCTGGTCGTGTCCGGGCACGCCCATCACCGCGCCCGTGCCGTACTCCGCGAGCACGTAGTTCGTCACCCAAATCGGCACACGCTCGTGCGAGAGCGGATTGATGGCAAAGGCTCCGGTGAAAACGCCCTGCTTTTCCATCAAACTCGTCCGCTCGAGTTCCGACTTGGAGCGAAGACCTTGCGTGAACTGCTCGACGGTCGCGCGCTGTTTCTTCGTGACGATCTTCGGCACCGCCGGGTGCTCGGGCGCTACGGCGAGATACGTCACGCCGAAGAGCGTGTCAAGCCGCGTCGTAAACACAGCGATCCGTTCGTCGGAGTTTTCGACGGCGAACGCGAACTGCGCGCCCTCGCTGCGCCCGATCCAGTTGCGCTGCATCGTGCGCGTGCGCTCCGGCCATCCCTCCAGCTTCTCGAGATCGTTCAGCAGGCGTTCCGCATAATCGGTGATCTTCAAGAACCACTGCGAGAGGTTGCGCCGCTCGACCAAGGTTTCGCAGCGCCAGCAGCGTCCGTCGATGACCTGCTCGTTGGCCAGCACGGTGCGATCGTGCGGACACCAGTTGACGGGCGCTTCGCGTTTATACGCCAGGCCGTGCTCGTACAGCCGCAAGAATAGCCATTGATTCCAGCGGTAGTACTCGGGATCGCAGGTGGCAATTTCGCGCGACCAGTCGTAACTGGTACCGATCAAGCGTACTTGGCGCTCCATGTTAACGATATTGGCGTGCGTCCACTTCGACGGGTCGGCTCCGCGCGCAATTGCCGCATTCTCCGCGGGCAAGCCGAAGGCGTCCCAGCCCATCGGGTGGATGACGTTGTAATCGAGCATACGCATCATGCGTGCGATCGAATCGCCGAGCGTATAATTCTTCGCGTGTCCGATGTGCAGATCGCCCGACGGGTACGGAAGCATGACGAGCACGTAGTATTTTTGACGCGCGGGATCTTCGCGCGCGCGAAAGATGCCCTGCTCCTCCCAGCGCTGCTGCCACTTGCGTTCGACGGATCGAAAATCGTACGGTTCGGCCATCGGAAAGGCTCTTATAGAGCCGCCGAGCGCACCAACCCTTTCCATCCGCGCCCGATCGCGTGAATGTGCGGTGTGAAAGCTTGGGCGATCCTCGCGGCGGGCGCGATCCTGGTGGGGCTCGCGTTTCTGCATCCGGCGCCCGCGCCGGTGGCGGCGATCGCGCCGGTCCGGCCGGCAGCTGCACCCGCGACGGCTCACCCGCACCCGGCTGCGACGCTGCTCGTTGTGTATCTTGCAGGCGAGCTGCGCCGGCCCGGTCTGTACCGCGTCCGGTCCGGCTCGCGCGCGAACGATGCCGTTTTGCAAGCCGGCGGGTTTCTCTCACAAGCCGATGCCGCGGCGGTCAATCTCGCGCAGCCGGTCCAAGACGGCGAAGAGATTCGCGTTCCCAAGCTGGGTGAGTGTTCGAGCGCCGCGAAGAAACGCGCACCTCGCGCCAAGCGAGCGCGCGCACGCGCCCCGGACATTCCTCTTGCAAGCATCGATCTGAATGCGGCTGATGCGGCCGACTTGGCGCGTCTGCCCGGACTGGGTGAAACGCTGGCGGCGCGCATCGTCGCGTATCGTTCGCAGAACGGCGCGTTTGCGTCGGTGGACGAACTTGCGGACGTCTCCGGCATGACGCAGCGGCGCATTGATGCGATTGCGCAGTACGTCATTGTAAAGTAGCAAGAGAGCACTACTCCGCAGCGAACGCCGAAACGATGGAGCGCGCGCTGCCGCCGCGAGAGACGTTGCCGGCGGTTATCCGGCGGGCCTTGTCATATCCGCGCGACGCGGCGCTGTCGGAACGCGTGGACGGCGTGTGGACAGCAACGTCGTCGCAGCGGTTGCTCGAACGGGTCGAGAATCTCGCATGCGCGATTCGCGCGAGCGGATTGCAGAGCGGCGATCGCGTTGCGCTGATGGCGAAAAATTGCGTTGACTGGATAGTCGCGGATTTCGCAATACTCTTCGCCGGCTGCGTGGTCGTGCCGATCTTTCCGACGCAGGCGCCGGACCAGGTTGCCTATATCTTGCGTGACTCCGAGGCGAAACTCGTTTTCGTCGATACGCCCCAAGCCGCGCAGACCGTCCGAGCGTTAACCGATGTCCCGGTTACGATCTTTCAAAGCGCGGGCGCTGATTCGCTCGAGGCGCTGGAGACGCAAGGCGCGCAAGCTCGCGCGAGCAACGAGAATCAGCCGGCCGAGTGGGAACGCGCGTTAAACCCGGACGATATGGCCGTGCTGATCTACACCTCGGGCACCACCGGCGAGCCTAAGGGCGTGATGCTCTCGCATTACAACATCGCATTCAATATGGAGTCGTCGTTCAGCTACGCGTTCGATCTGCTGCCGAAGGGCTCCGACGTGCTCTCCGTCCTGCCGTTCTCACACATCTACGAGCACACGATCCTGTACGGTTACATGACGCGGCGCATGCGCCATCACATTGCGCGCGACGCCGAAAACCTGTTGGCAGATCTGCGCGACGTGCGTCCGGTAACGATGACGGCGGTGCCGCGCCTTTTCGAACGCGTGATCGCGCGCATCATCGGCGTCGCTAAAGAAGAAGGCGGGCTGCGCGCCAAACTCGTGCCGTGGGCGCTCGGCATCGGGCGCGACTACATGAGCGCGCGAACGCGCGGCGTGCGCCCCAGCGCCGCACTATCGCTGCAATACCGGATCGCGCATATGCTGGTGCTGCGCAAAATTCGTCCACGGCTCGGCTTGGACCGGCTGGTGTATTTCGTCAGCGGCTCCGCGCCGCTGCATTTCGACGTGGCGATGACGATGCTCGGCTGCGGGATTCCAATTGTCGAAGGATATGGTCCGACGGAATGCTCGCCGGTCGTTTCAGTAAACACGCTGCCTGAAAACCGGTACGGCACGGTCGGCAGAGCGATTCCGGGTGTAGAGATTGCGATTGCGCCCGACGGAGAAATCTTGGTGGGGGGACCCGGCGTGATGCTCGGCTACTATAAGAAGGAAACCGCGTCCGCGCAAGCGTTACGCGACGGCTGGTACCACACCGGCGACGTCGGCCAAGTGGATGCGGATGGTTTTCTGCGGATAACCGATCGCAAGAACGAGCTGTTCAAGACGTCGGGCGGCAAGTTCATCGCGCCGGCGCGCGTGGAGTCGGCGATCAAGCGGTCCATCTACGTCAACCAGGCGTTTATCTTGGGGGAGGGGCGGGCGCATCCGGTCGGGTTAATTTCTCCGAACTGGCAGTTGGTGCGCAGCGAACTCGGCATCGCGAACGATGTCGCCGCCGGAGTTCTGGCCGAGCGCGACGACGTGGTCGCATTCATGACGAAGCAAGTGCGCGAGAACACGGCGGACCTGGCGCCTTTCGAGCAAGTGCGCCGTATCGCGCTTCTGCCGCGCGACCTGACGATAGAAGACGGCGAGCTCTCGCCGACGCTCAAAGTCAGGCGGCGGATCGTCGAGCAGCGCTACGCCGCACCCATAGGACGACTCTACACCTAAGCGAATAGGTAGGGCGCAATGAAACACCTTGTAGCCTTCCTTTTATTCTTCGCGCTTGCCGGATCGATGGTTCCGGCCGCGGCGCCTCCTCCGCGCGCTTCGCAGACGCAAGCCTCACCGGCTCCCCCGCCCGACTCGAGCGACGGCGAAACGGCCGATTCGGTGACGCAGCATACGACCGTCATCGGCGGTCAGCCGATCGCGTACACGGCGCGAGCGGGCACGATTACGGTGCGCAACGACAAGGACGTGCCGACCGCGCGCATTTTCTACACGGCCTACACGATCGACGGCGCGGATCCCGGATCGCGGCCGATCACCTTCCTTTATAATGGTGGGCCGGGCAGCTCGACGATGTGGCTGCGCATGGGCTCGCTCGGACCGGTGCGCGTGCTGACTTCCGACGGTTCGGCCTCGGGGCCGCCGCCGTACCACATTGCGAACAACTCGTATAGTCTGCTCGACAAGAGCGACTTGGTCTTCATCGACATGCCCGACAGCGGATTCGGCCGCATCATCGGCGCCGGCAGTCCGAAAATGTTCTTCGGCGTGGACCAAGACGTTGCAGCCTTCGACCAATTCATCCAGCGCTACATCACCAAGTTCGGCCGCTGGAACTCGCCCAAGTTTCTCTTCGGTGAAAGTTACGGCACGACGCGCTCCGCGGCGCTCGCGAGTTCGCTGCAAGGTCACGGCATCGCGCTCAACGGCGTGGTGCTGCTCTCGTCGATCCTCAACTTCGGATTGGATTTCGGCAACGGCGATCCGGTGGCGGGCGGCGACTGGGCGTACGTTCTGTACCTTCCCACCGAAGCTGCCGCCGCATGGTACCACGGAAAGATCCGCAACAAGCCGGCCGATCTCGCAACGTTTCTGCAGCCGGTCGAGCAGTTTGCCATGGGCGAGTATCTCGACGCGCTGTATAAAGGCGGAACGCTGAGCGCATCCGAGCGCAACGACGTCGTTCACAAGTTGAGTATGTATCTCGGCGTTTCCGAGCAGTACGTGCGCGAAAGCAATTTGCGCGTGCCGTACTATCGCTTCGAGCAGCAGCTCTTGCGTTCGCAAGGCATCATCGTCGGGCGCTTGGACGCGCGTTACCAAACCTATGCGCTCGACCGCGCCGGCGACGAGGGCCCGGCCTGGGATCCAACGGACGCCGGAATCGATGCGCCGTTTACAACGGCGATCAATCAGTACTTACGCAACGATCTGAAATACGACACGTCGCTGCAGTACCGTCCCAACATCTACGGGATCATCTATGGCAACGGCAACTCGTGGGACTTCACGCACAACCGCCGCGAGCCGCCCAACGTCGCGCCGGACCTCGCCTCAACGATGACGCAGAATCCCAGCCTGAAAGTCTTTTCGGCCAACGGCTACTACGATTTTGCGACGCCGTATTTCGCAACCGTCTATACACTGCGGCACCTCAGCATCGCGCCCGCACTGCAGAACAACATCTCGTTCGGTTTCTACCAAGCCGGACACATGGTCTATCTGAACGATAACGCACTCGCCCAATTCAAAGGCGATCTCGCCCGCTGGTACGACAGCGCGCTCGGACGCTGAGGACATGATGAAAAACTTGCTCGCCATCATTACCGCCGTCAGCGTGCTCGCGACGCTCGGGGCAACACCGCCGCCCAAACCGTACGTTCCCGCCCCGCCGCGCGATGCGGTCTCGCATCACGTTGCGCACGTGGCCGGACAAACGATTCCCTACACCGCGCGCGCGGGGACGATCACGTTGCGCGACGCGAAAGATCAAATCACGGCGCACATGTTCTATGTCGCCTATACGAAGGACGGAGCCGATCTCAGCCGCAGACCGGTAACGTTTTTCTATAATGGCGGGCCGGGAAGCTCGACGATTTGGCTGCACATGGGGTCGTTCTCTCCCGTGCGGGTCGTCACGGCCAACGGCGTAGCGACGGCTTCCGCGCCGTACGGCCTGAACGAGAATCGCTATACTCTGCTCGACAAGTCGGACCTCGTCTTCATCGATGCGCCGAACACCGGCTACAGCCGCGTCATCGGCTACGGCGACCCGAAGGACTTCATGGGCGTCGATCAGGACGGGCGCGCGTTCACGCAGTTCGTCCAGCGCTACATCACGCAATTCAATCGCTGGAATTCGCCGAAGTTTCTCTTCGGCGAAAGCTACGGCACGACGCGCGACGCCGTGCTCGTCAACATGCTGCAAGGCGCGGGTGTGCAGTTCAACGGAGTCGTGCTGCTCTCGGCAATTCTGAACTTCGGCTTGACGGGCTTAGGCGGCTCCAATCCGATCGCCGGAGGTGACTGGGCATACGTGCTCTACCTTCCGAGCGAAGCGGCAACGGCGTGGTACCATCACATGGTTCCGAACCGGCCGGCCAGCCTGACGACCTTCTTGCGCGGCGTCGAGGAGTTCGCCGGCAACGAATACATGCACGGACTGGCCCAAGGCGACCGCATGAGTCCGTCTACGCGGGACGACATCGTGCACAAGCTTCACGCGTACCTCGGCTTGTCCGAAGCCTATATCCGGGACTCGGATCTACGCGTTCCGTATCCGCGGTTTGAAAAGCAGTTGCTGCGCACCGGCGATCAGATCGTTGGGCGCTTGGATTCACGCTTCAGCAGCTACGGTTTGGATGCGGCCGCCGATGGTCCCGAATGGGATCCGGCGGACGTTGCGGTTACCGGCGCCTACGTCGGCGCCTTCGGCCGTTACGTGCACGATCAGTTGCATTTTACAACGAACATGGTCTACCGCCCCACGGCGTACACGCAGCTCGGCGCGCGTTGGGACATGCACCACGTGGGAATCTACGGCGACACGCAAGATCCGCCCGCGAACGTTGCGCCCGATCTCGCGCAGGCGATGTCGCAGAATCCGCACCTCAAAGTACTGCTTGCGGGCGGTTACTACGACTTCGCGACGCCGTACTTTGCGGCCGCGTACACGCTCAATCATTTGGGCGTCTCGCCGGCGGTTGCACGGAACATGACGTTCCGGTTCTACCAGTCCGGTCACATGGTGTACTTGAACACGCCGTCGCTGGCGCAGTTCAAGGCCGACCTGTCGCGCTGGTACGACTCGGCTACGCGCTAAGGATTCGCCAACTCCAGCATATGCAGCGTCCGCAAAGCGGACGCTGCTTTCTTTTGCAGGATGCGGAGGGTTGCATAGTCTTCAGGATCCGGCCGTGCATCGCCGAGTTCGTTGGCGCCTTCGAGACTTTGGAGCTCGGCGCCGATGTACCGCAGGCTGTTAAAGTCCTCGGCCGGTTTGCCGACCGAATCGTCGGGAGAATTTTTGGGAGCCATCCCGATGATCGTCTTTAACTGCGCGAGCTGCGCCGCGGACATCTTTGCGCCGCGTGATTTCAGCAAGGCATCGGCGCGTTTCTGTCCGTCGGCCACGAGCGCGCTCTGCGCTTCGATCGCGCGCAGGAATTGGTACTGCAAGCGATCGTCGGCGTTGTTCGCCGGATAGAGCGGATTACGCGCGAGCGTCAGGGGTTGCGTGTATGACGTGCCGTTCACGTTCATGCGAATCGTGTAGCGGCCCGGCACGGCAAGCGGTCCGGCGCCGCGGCGGCGCGAGGCTCCGGGTTCGCTGTAATGGAGATCCCAAACATAACGGTGCAAGCCGGGGTCGCTGGACGGCGGCAACTGCGGCTTGATCCAAAATGCGGGAATGTTCAGCGTCTTGGGATCGACGATCGTGGGTTTATCGCTCGACGACCACTGGCGCAGAACGCGCCCGGAGGCATCGAGGACTTGCAGCTGCACGGGCGTGTTCGCGTGCCCGATGTAATAGTAAATGCTCGCGCCCGCGGACGGATTGTCGGCCGTCGGCTCGTCGGGCGGAATCGGCGTGCCTTCGTCGGAGCCCGGCTGCCAGCGGTAGGTCAGCGAGGGCTTGAAGAGATGCGCGCTCGAGTTTTCGACGGCGGTAGTGAGCTGCCGCAGCGGCGAGGCGTCGTCAAGTATCCAGAAGGCGCGACCGTGCGTCGCGAGCACGATGTCGCTGCCGTTGAAGACGATGTCGCGCATCGAAGCCGCCGGCAGATTCAGCTGCAGCGACTGCCAGCTCGATCCGTCGTTAAACGAAACGTAGACCGCGCGTTCGGTGCCGGCATAGAGTAAGCCGCGGCGTCTTGAATCCTCGCGGACGACGTTGACGGATTCGGCGGCGGGAATGCCGTTCGTGATCGCCGTCCAGTGCGCGCCGAAGTCATGCGTCTTATAGATGTAGGGATGGTTGTCGTCGAGGCGGTGGCGATCGATCGCGGCATATGCGGTGCCCGCATCGAAATGAGAGGCGTCGATGATGCCCACTTTGCTCCACGGCGTGAGTTGCGGCGGCGTCACGTTGAGCCAGTGCGTCCCCTCATCGCGCGTGATCCAGATGAATCCGTCATCGGTGCCGGCCCAGATTTGGTGCGCGCGAACGGGCGAAGGCGCGATCCAGTAGACGACGCCGCGCCGCGGCAGTCCCGTGCTGTCGGCGATAGTCGCCGGATCGAGATTGCCTGGGACGGTCAGTGTCTTGCGCGTGAGATCCGGACTGATGATCGTCCATGACTTGCCGCTGTTGCCGGATCGAAAGATCTCCTGATGGCTCAGGTAGAGCACGTGCGGATTCTGCGGAGAGATGGCGATCGGGAGCGTCCAGGTATCGCGCAAAACGCGGTCGGGATAGCGCTCCGTCGGGTCGAGCGAGTCCTGCCAGCCCGTGTCGATGTCTTCGTAAGTTCCCGTATTGTCGTAGAGGAACGCGGGATGCAGCGGATCGGGGGCGATCGTGCCGCTTTCGCCGCCGGCGTTGATCGGCCGCCAATCCCGGAAACTGATTCCGCGATGGATCGAGCGGCTGGGCACGGCCATTGCGCCTGAATCCTGTTGCGCGCCGTACACCCAATATGGGTTACGGTTGTCGGTGATGACGTGATAAAACTGCCCGGTCGGCTGGTTGTACCAGGAACTCCACGTCTTGGCGCCGTCGATGGAAACGATCACGCCTTGGTCGCTGCCGAGAATCATGCGGCTCGGATCGTCGGGGTAGATCCAGAGTTGGTGATAGTCGTCGCCGCCCGGCGCGCCCTTGATAGCGGTGAACGATTTGCCGGCGTCGGTCGAACGGTACGTTGACGTGTTCATGACGTACACTTCGTCCGCGTTTTTTGGATCCGCGGTTATCTTGCTGAAGTACCAGCCGCGGTTCCAAATGCGCGTCTCGCCGTCGATCTTGGCCCATGTCGCGCCGCCGTCGTCGGAACGGTAGACGCCGCCCGTCTTGACTTCGTTCGTATCCGCGAGCGTGTAGATCCGGTTATGGTTTGCCGGAGAAATCGAAATCCCGATGTGCCCGACTTTGCTGGGAAAACCGTTGCCCGTTATTTGCGTCCAGGTCGCGCCGGCGTCGGTGCTCTTGAAAAGTCCGCTGCCGGGACCGTTGCTGGGCGGATAGACGTTCCACGGCGGGCGGCGTGTCTGCCACAGCGATGCAAAGAGGATGTTGGAGTCGGACGGATCGATCGCGAGATCGATCGCACCGGTGTTTTCGTCCTTGTAGAGCACCTTGCTCCACGTCTGGCCGCCGTCGGTTGACTTAAAGACGCCGCGTTCCGCATTCGGGCCATATTGATGGCCCAGGGCAGCAACGTAAACTATGTTCGCATCTTTGGGATCGACGACGATCTTGCCGATCTGCCGCGTGTCGGCCAGACCGATGTGCGACCACGTCTTGCCGCCGTCGGCCGATCGGTACATGCCGTCACCGTGCTGGATATCGGATCGCATGTCGGCTTCGCCGGTTCCGACATAGATTACGTTCGTATCGCTGGGTGCAACCGCGATCGCCCCGATCGACGCGACCGAAACGCCGTCGAAGATCGGCGTCCACGTCCGCCCGGCGTTAATGCTTTCCCAAACGCCGCCGCCGACCGAGCCGAAATAGAACTTCTCGGGCTGCCCGGGCACGCCGGTAACCGCGATGGCGCGCCCTCCGCGGAACGGACCGATGAGCCGCCAGTGAAGGGCGCTCAATGCTGAAGCCGGATAGGTTTGGGCCTGCGCCGGGATGGTCAGCGCCTGCGAAGTTACGAACGCGAGCGCGAGGGCGGATGAAAATAATCGTCGCACGGATTTGGAGTTCACGGTGCTTCTAGGCGTGCCCTCGTCCGCCGCCGAAGGCCGCGCCGTGCACGTTTTCGCGACGATGCCCGTCTATCTGGGCGCGCTGATTTTCGTTGGCGGGTTCGTCCTGCTTGCGGTTGGGACGGGCCTTTTGGCACATCGCTACCTCCCGCAGACCATGCTCGAAGATCACAACGATATCGCCGGTTTTATGTTTGCCGTCGTCGGTGTGGTGTATGCGGTCGTGCTGGCATTTTTGGCGATTGCGACGTGGCAGCGGTTCGACGCGGCCGAAGTGCGCGTGCACGACGAAGCCAGTCAGCTGATCGTCGTGTACCGCCGGGTTGACGCTTTTCCGGCGGCCACGCGGAGTTTACGAATGCAGATCGCCCGCTATGCCGATCTCGTCGTGAACGACGAATGGCCGAAGATGAACAGCGGCGGCCAAAGCGAGGCAGCTAACGCGCTGATCGAGCGCATCGCCTACGACGTGCGTCATCTGAAGGTAAAGACTCCCGCCCAGCAAGATCTGCTCACATCGCTGATCGACGGATTGCAAGCCACAATGATGGATCGCGAATTCCGTCTGCTGCTCGGTAACATGGGCCTAAACGGCTTCTTGTGGACGATCCTGTTCTTAGGGGCCGCGGTGACGATCGCGTTTTCCTATCTGTTCGCATTCCGCAGCGTGAGCGCGCAGGTCGCCATGACCGGCATGCTGGCGATGTCACTGGCGCTCGTGCTGTATCTGATCGCGGTTGTGGATTATCCGTTCCGCGGCGACGTGCGCATTCAGGCGACGCCATTTATTGAGGCGGCGCAAACGTTTCGCGACGTCGGTCCCTAAAAGCGGACGAAAACGAGCATCCCGACAAGACCGCTGGCCACAAAGGCTCCTATAAGAAGCCAGACGCCGAAGCGCAATAGGCGTCCGCGCCGGCGGCGGGCGGACTGAGTTTCGTATTTAATCTTCGGTTTTGGGCTCACGAGCTTTGCGCTTGCCGTTCTGAGGCTTCGGCCCACAAACGTTCGAGATTGTAGAACGTCCGCATCTCGGGCGTGAAGACGTGGACGACGACGTTTCCGAGATCGATTAGAATCCAATTTCCATCGGCGTAGCCCTCGGTCCGTCCGACATGCATGCCGGCACCTTCGATTTCTTGCGCGATGCTATCCGCAATGGCGCGCGTTTGAATCTTCGAGCGGCCGGTGACGATCACGAACTTGTCGGCGATGATGGTCTTGCCGGAGATGTCGATCTCCATCAAGTTCTCGCCTTTTTTGTCGAGCGCGGCGGCTCGCACTATGTCAAGAATGTCAGCCAGTTGTTGCCTCCGTCAGAGTGTCTACGCCGAACGTTTTTAGAGCCGCCGCCGTTTGCGGGGCGAGCGGCAAATGCTTGCTCCTAAGATACCGCAAAGACGACCGGATCGTTGCGCGCATCGCCTCCGCCAGGTCGCGCTCGGCCAAAGCGGCCAGTTCGGCCTGCTCCGGGAAGTCGCGCCCCGGCTCGCATCCGTCCGACAGGTAGAGAACGCAATCCAGCGTCGACATCTCACCGTCGGCGAGCGTGTGCTTGGCGATCGCGGAGAGCACCTGCGGATCGTCCACGCCGAAGTCCGACCGCGCCAGCTCGGCGCTCAACGGCGCATGCAGCACGATCGGATGCGCGCGCTCGAACTCGCTTATCGGCATTCCGCGGCGTTCAGATTCTTCCAACAGCTTTTCGTTCGAATAGAGGCGCGCCAAATCGTGCAGCATTCCGGCTACTCGCGCTTTGTCCGGATCCGCGCCGTGAATGCGGGCCAGGTTTTCAGCCATGCGCGCGACCCGCACGCAGTGCTCGTAGCGGTGTTCTTGTCCGATATGCTTGCGAACGCGCTTGCAGAGCTCGGCAAAATTCACTTTCGCGCCATCTTCATAGGCCTAACGTTGGAAGTAAACCGACGGCACGGGTTTTCCGTTGAGCGTCGCGGGACGAAACTTCTCATACATCTCGCAATTCGGGGCGGGGTTTGGGTAACCGTTACCCAAGAATATCGTTGCGGCGGAAGGCACTCCGTCGGAGCGAACTGCGACTCGAACAAAGGCCGTAGGGTCTCGAAATTCGTTGCAGGCTTGTCTCCAGACTAATTTTGGTGCCTTATAAACTCTTCCATGGGCCGGTCTTGGCAAAAGCGGTGAGGCCGAAATCATGGTCTTCCGCGGAATGAGGCCGGTTGTATACAATGCATCCCTCGTTCCCGTGGCGACCTCGATCAGGCCGCCGTCGCCCGCTGGGAAGCCAAAGACAACACCATAATTCGGCTCGATCGCGTATCCCAAGACGGTTCCAAACATGTTGGCCAATGGAAGCCACTCGTCTCTAAATAGATCGGGGTTTGCGCGATCGTTGGCGTTGATATGCCCAGACTCATTGAATTGCAACGACCCCGCGACGGGAACGTCGATCAGTTTGTGGTTTTTGCCTGACGCTAATATCTCTATCATTTGCACGACACCGTCGTCATCTGTCGTCAGGCGTTCGAGCGTGCCATCTTTTTCAGTCCAAGACCAGACGTGACCGATATCGGTATTGACGACCGTCGGCATCTCACTATTTTTCGGAAACTCAGGACGTCGAACGACGCTGGCGAGGTTTTCGCCGATGGTGACACCCTCTAAGGCCGGCGGTGCGGCGCCCATCACGGTGCCCAGAATGAGGGCAGCGATCAATCGAGGAGTGCCGAGCGGAGCGCACGGAGGCGGTTTCCGTAAATCTCGCTCTTGAGGTTTCCGGCCCACATGACCAGCGCGCTCTCGTTATTGTCGCTATAGTAGCCGCGGCGGGTTGACACGGTAGTGAATCCATACTTGCGATACAGCGACTGCGCTATTTCGTTGCTCTCGCGAACTTCGAGCGTCATCCACGACGCGCCGCGCGCGATGGCTTCCTCCAGGAGGCGTACCAGCATGATCTCGCCGTACTTACGCCCGCGAAACTCCGGGTCGACGGCGATCGTCGTGATGTGCGAGTCCTCGAGAATCACCCAGATGCCGCCGTAAGCCATCAGACGGTCACCGATGCGCCCGATGTAGTAGTGCGCGAGTTTATTGTCGTGCAGTTCTTGATAGAACGCGTTGGCCGGCCAGCTGGTCGTAAACGATTGCTGTTCGATCCGCAAAACGTCTCGAACGTCGGCCTCCGCCATCGGCGCGACGCTCATGCGTTCGCCGCCGGCAGCCGGCGGACGCGGCTCGAGCTTCACAGCTTCGGAACTGTCACTGCGGGCAGTTCGCCGTAATCGGCGCGAATCTCGTGCAGCGAGCGCGCCGATTCGCGCTGCGCCGCCAGCATTGCAATTGCCAGAGCGGCGGGTTCGACTGCGCGCGCGAGAATTTTCACGTCATTTCCGCGTTCGCCAAGCGCCGCGAGCACGTCCTCCGCGCCGTTGCCCGTGAGTGCGAAAGATTTCGGTAAATGCGGCTGCAGCTCGGCAAGCACGTCCCGAATGTACCCCGAAGCGCGGCGCTCCCCGTCACCTGTGATGAAGCGAACCGATACCACGCCGGCGCGGCCGCGCACCGCCGTCAGCAGCGGCCCCGAGTGTTGCAACCCCACCTCAAATGCGTCGAACGTCGAGACGCCGCACAGTGGGAGTTTCCAGCCGAGCGCGAGCGACTTTGCGTAGCTAATCGCGATGCGCGCACCCGTAAAACTTCCCGGCCCGATTCCGACGCCGATGCGCTCGGGCTTCGCGGAGCCGTCGCTAGGGAGGACCTCGGAAATCGCCCGCAAGCCGCCTTCGAGCGCGACGTTTCCGGCCAGCTCGATGGTCACCGGTGCGCGGCCTTCAGCGATGAACGCCGCCGAAAATCCGCCGGCCGCGGCGTCGATGCCCAGCACGTTCATCGCGCGTGCACGCGGATGCGCCGTGGCTCGTCGCCCTTACCTTCGATGGCGATCTCGTAGTCGAGCGGCGGAAGCAGATCGGCCGCCCGTTCGCTCCACTCCACCAGCACGATCGAGCTGCCGTCGAATGCGTCCTCCAGACCAAGCTCGGCCAGCTCGCGCGGATCCTCGACGCGATAGAGATCGAGATGGTCGATGGAAGGCGTGCCCGTATAGCGGTGCCAAAATGTAAACGATGGGCTTGTCGCCGGGTCTCCTTCCAGTCTGGCTGAAACGATCGCTTTGACAAAGGTCGTTTTGCCCGAACCCAGGGCACCGGAAAGACCGACGACCTCGCCGGCTTTCAGTCCTCGGCCGAACTCGGCCGCGAATTCGCGCAACTGCGCTTCGTTGTAAAATGTTCGTTCCATCAATACGGCGAATCTAAATAGTGCAGTGAATAACGATATTGTAACGCAAATTAACGTCGAAGACGAAATGCGGGAGAGCTATCTCTCCTATGCAATGTCGGTCATTGCATCGCGGGCCCTGCCCGACGTTCGCGACGGCCTCAAACCGGTCCAGCGCCGCATCCTCTACGCCATGCGCGAGATGGGCTTCGAGCCGACCAAGCAGCATCGCAAGTGCGCCGGTATCATCGGCGAGGTGCTCAAGGCGTATCACCCCCACGGCGATTCGTCGGTCTACGACGCGCTGGTGCGCCTGGCGCAGGATTTTACACTGCGTTATCCGCTGGTGGACGGCCACGGCAACTTCGGCTCAATCGATCCCGATCCGCCGGCGGCCTACCGTTATACGGAAGCGCGGCTGGCGCGGGCCTCGCTTGAAGTGCTCAGCGACATCGATAAAGAGACGGTTCCGTTCATTGCGAATTTCGACAATCAGGGAACCGAGCCGAGCGTGCTGCCGGGCAAACTGCCGCAGCTGCTGCTCAATGGTTCGAGCGGGATCGCAGTCGGCATGGCAACCAACATTCCGCCGCACAACCTGAACGAAATCGCGGATGCGATCGCGGCAATTATTGAAGATCCGAAAGTCTCCGACGATGCGCTGTGCGAGATCGTGAAGGGACCGGACTTCCCGACCGGCGGCATCGTGATGGGCCACGAGGCGATCAAAGAAGCGTACAAGACGGGCCGCGGCTCGGTGATCATTCGCGGAACGGCCGAGATCGTCGAAGAACGCGGCAAGCACAAAATCATCATCACGGAAATTCCGTATCAGGTTTACCGCGGGCGCATCGTAGAAGCGATCGCCGAAGCGCACGCCGAGAAGCGCATTCAAGGCATCTCGGCGCTGCACGACGAGTCGAATCGCAAAGGCATGCGCGTCGTCGTCGAGCTGAGCCGCAGCGCCGTTCCGAAGATCGTGCTCAACCAGCTCTACAAGCACACGCCGCTGCAGTCCAGCTTCGGATTCAATATGCTGGCGCTGGTGCCGGCGGGCCCGCCGCGCCCCGATGGTTCGGTTCCGCTGGAACCGCAAGTGCTTTCGCTCAAGCAGCTGCTCGAGCATTACATCGATCACCGCAAAGACGTCGTACGCAAACGCACGCAATATGATTTGCGCAAGGCCGAAGAGCGCGCACACCTGCTGGAAGGCTACCGGATCGCGCTCGACAACATCGACGAAGTCATCGAGATCGTGCGCGGCAGCCAAACGACCGACGAAGCGCGCGAGAAACTCAGCAAGCGCTTCAAGCTCAGCGACGTGCAAGCCGCCGCGATCGTCGACATGCGCCTGCGGACGCTGGTCGGCCTCGAGCGGCAGAAGATCGAAGAAGAGTACCGCGATCTCATCAAACTGATCGCCGAACTCCAGGACATTCTCAAGAGCGCGCGCCGCATCGCCGGCATCGTCAAGACCGAGATTCAGGACGTTAAGAAGAAGTTCGGCGACGACCGACGCACGCAGATCGTGCCGGCCGAGGACGAGTTCTCGGTGGAAGCGCTCATTCCAAACATCGAAGTCGTCGTCACGTACACTGTCGGCGGATACATCAAGCGCGTCTCGGTGGACACGTTCAAGACGCAGAACCGCGGAGGCCGCGGCGTGATCGGTATCGCGAACCTGAAGCAGGAAGACGTCGTGCGCAATTTCTTCATCACGAAGACGCACGATCACGTACTGTTCTTTACGAACAAAGGCCGTGCATACCGGCTGCGCGGGTTTGAGATTCCTGACACGACGCGCCAAGCGCGCGGTACGGCGCTCGTCAATTTGCTCACGCTGCCGCCCGGCGAAGAAGTGACCGCCGTCTTCCCCATCGCAAAGTTCGGGGGCGAGCGCTACATGGTGATGGTCACGAAGAAGGGCGTCATCAAGAAGACGAAGCTCGACGAGTTCGCCAACGTGCGCCGCAATGGCCTGAACGCGATCAATCTCGACGAAGGCGACGAATTGCTTTCGGTCGATCTCTCGGACGGCACGCGCGACATCATTCTGGCGTCGGTCCGCGGCATGGCCGTGCACTTCAACGAGAAAGATGTGCGTCCGATGGGCCGCAACGCGCGCGGCGTGCGCGCGATGACGCTCGACAAGGGCGATACACTGATCGCAATGGACGTCGTCGAAGACGAACGGCGCGAAGTGTTGCTCGTTACCACGCGTGCTTTCGGTAAACGGACGCCGATCAGCGAATACCGCCACACCGCGCGCGGCGGCAAGGGCGTCAAGGCGTTTGCCAAAGAGCGCGAAGACATCGGCAAGGTCGTCGACCAGATCTTGGTCGCGCCCGACGATCAGTTGTTGATGATCACCTCCGCCAACCAAGTCATACGCATTAAGGTCGGCGAGATCCGCAAGGCCGGTCGCTCCACCAAGGGCGTGCGCCTGCAGCGGCTGGGCGAAGGCGACGAGGTCATCGCCATCACGAATCTGGGCAAGCAGGCCGCCCAACTGACCGAAATAACGGGCGAACCCCAGCAAACGGAACTCTGATTGTCATCCTGAGGTATCGAAGGACCCTGAGGTAACGAAGGGCCCGGGGGCGCAACCGAAAAGCACGAAGCACA
>DASTDE010000005.1 GCA_035710515.1 Candidatus Rubrimentiphilum sp.
GGCTGGAACGGGTTGTCAAAACAATGCGGCGACGCAGACTCGGACGATTGCCACGGGCAACACGTACCGGATCTACGCAGCCACCTTCGACTATCCGATGTTCGAAGCTTCGCCTCCGGGCAACACGTCGCAAACGCCGACGATTGTCGGCGCCGGCGGACAAGCGGACATCGCGACGTCGCCCTCCACGCAGTTCATCTACTAATCTCGCACTAGCAAAAAGCCAAGGGCTCGGATCCAATCCGAGCCCTTGGCCAGCGGGGTTCGTAACCCGCCATTACTTTCTTCTGGTAAGCTGCACGTCACCAAAGCGGCTCATCTTGCCTTGGGTCACATCGTCGATCGTTAGGTGCCAGCGATCGCGGTTTCCATCGTACGCAAACGTCGTGTGGATCGATTCGTGCGGCGAAAACGTAATGACGAAGGGTACCGAGTTTCCCACCGGCGTCCCGTAGCCGACGGGCTGAAAGTTTACCGCCGCCGCCGTGCTATCCAACCAGAGGCACGAGTATTGGTTCGTTTTTGCGTTCCAGGTGATATAGACGATGGCTTCGTAAGGCGGGATAGCTTTCGGCCGCGAGATTTCGTGGAACCGGATGTATTCGCGATTGAGCACCCATTGAACGTCCACGTCGTGCGTGACTGAGTGTGCGCCAAGTCTGCCGGTCATGACCCAGCGGCCTGCCAAGTGATCCAGGAGTTTGGTGGGCGTGGGATCGGCCTGTTTTCCTTGCGCGGGCGGCGCGATGAGCGACACCAATGCCAAAGCCGTAACAAATACTGTACTCGCCAAGAACTTCACGCCGGCTACCTTCCTATTCATAGACTTTCAATCCGGCCAAAGTTTCGACATGTCCCTAGAGGTAGGGAAGCCGATTTAGGAGTACCTAACTCATGTGTTAGGGGAGCCTATTTCACGACGAAGAGCCCTCGGGGTGGCAGCTGCGGCGGTTCTTTTGCTCTGCTTGCGGCCGGCCGGCGCCGGGGCAATCCCCGTGTTTGCCCGCCAGTACGGGCTTTCGTGTCAGGCTTGCCACACCACCGTTCCGCAGCTGAACAAGTTCGGGCAGGCTTTTCGGGATTCGGGCTACCGGTGGCCGGCGGCGACCCCGGCGCGCGGCACCGTGCCAATTGCCATGAAAATAAATCTCGCCTACACGAGCGCAGCGGATCCAACCGGGTTGCCGAAGGCCGTTGTCGACGAGATCGAATTCCTGTCGTTTGGTCCGGTCGGCAAGCACCTGGCGTATCGCGTAGAGCAATATTGGGTTGACGGCGGCCGCCCTGGCCGCACGCGCGATGCATTCCTGGAATATAAAAGCGATCCGCTGAGTTCTTGGCATGGCTCCGGAGCGCCCGTGCTTGACGTTCAGCTCGGTCAGTTTACGCTGCCGCTGCCGAACGATCCGGAAACGCTGCGTCCGACTGAGAACCACTACGCGATCTTCGACCAAACTGTGGGCGACAATTCGTTCAACTTGTTTGACGACCGGATCGGTTTAAATGCCGGCTTCGGCAACCGCCTTGCGGAAGTTCGCGTTTTGGCCATGAAAGACCGCGACACGATGCTATCAGCGCGCGTCGGGCCGGCCGCATTTTCGCTTTGGACATATCAGTATCGCGGCGAACGGATATTGGGATCGGTGACGGATGATTTTGTTCGTCGTGGAGTTGCGCTGACCAGTACGGCGGGCAAGGCGCAAACGTCGTTCTTGCTTCAAACCGGCACCGACCGCAGCCCGTTTGGGCTCGGCGATGCCGCATCCTCAAGCGGCGGTTATCTCCAAGAAGAATGGGCGTTCAGCGATCGATGGATCGGCACAGCGCGCTACGATGGCCTTAACGGGCCGGACGGCTTCATGCGTTCAACGACGTTGTCGTTGAGCTACCGCCCGTATAATCGCGCGCGATGGACGCTGGAAGACGTCATCCAAACGCAGCCGCAGACCACGCGTACGCTTAACGCCGCGTGGCTATTCGCGTACTGAATTATCGCCTTTTCGGCACGGAGATATAGACGTGATCCCCATTCCATCTGGCTATGCAAGGGGATGCGTCGACATGCCATCGTTCACCCGGCCCCCGGGAGACCGAGAGAGTACACTGCTCGAATTTCGGCCGCTGCGCTTCGAAATAGACGTACGTGTATTGTCCGTGTCTTATGCCGCAGCGAACGACCGCGGAATCCACTTTCTTGCATCCGCCGGCATTCTTCACAAGAAGCGGATCTACGCCGGTAATGTAGAGGCCGTCGGCAAGCGCGACGGCGGGCAGTGCCACGACGAGCGCCACAATAGCCAATAGCCCAAAGCGAAGATTCTTCATGACGCAGCGCTTCCGGATGCGCCCAGTACCGTCCTGGCAGGGGCCGGCACTTGGCATGGCCGTAATCCTCGATATGAAAGCAAAGTCGCCGTCGCGGATGATTGACGCGAGGATCAAAGAGTTGGACGATTGGCGCGGCAAGACGCTCGCCCACATTCGCGCAGTCATCAAACAAGCCGATCCCGACGTCGTCGAGGAGTGGAAGTGGCGCGGCGTTCCGGTGTGGTCGCACGACGGAATAATCTGCACCGGCGAGACTTACAAGAGCGTCGTGAAGATGACGTTTGCCAAAGGCGCCGCCTTGAAAGACCCGTCAAAGCTCTTCAATTCGAGCCTCGAGGGCAACGTCAGACGCGCCATCGACATTCACGAAGGCGAGAAGATCAACGAAAAGGCTTTAAAGGCTCTTATTCGCGCGGCGGTGATGCTCAACGAATCAAGCGCCAAAACGAAAAAACGACCGAAGCGCTCCTAACGTTCGCCGAGCAGATCGGCGAGAATCCATGCGGCGCCGGCGATCGCGAACGTCAGCACGGTTTCGCTCCAGTTCGAATGGCTACGCGGATTGGAGATAAGTAGCGGTACCCACACCAGCAGGCCGAAGATCACGAGCATCGCGGTAAGCAGCCGAGTCGCGCGAAGCGCCATCTGATTCGCAAGCAGGGCCGCTGCAGCGAGTGCGAACGCAATCGTCGTCGCTACGGTCCAAAACATCTGACTTGGCGGCAGCCACTTCGGAACCAGGCTGCTCGTGAAGTCAGGATGGACGGCCTGATAAAGGGCAAAGGAAACAGTGCTGATGCCCAGGAGTATGCGGCCGATCCGCTTCACCGTTTCCGGCGTCCATAGAGATGAAGAGCACGCGTAAAGGATCGCGGCTCCCGTTACCAGCGTGAACTGCTCGAAGAAATTGCCCCACGGATCGAAGACCCGAGGCGTGGCGATGATTGGCGGGACGAGCAGGAGCGAGAAAATCAGATAAACCGCGCCGAGGAGGACGGCGCCCATTTTTGCGCTCTGACGGACTTGAATGGCAATGCCGCCTACGATCTGGGCAGCCGCCGCGGCATAAGTAAACAGAGCGTTATGATCGGGCCAGACCAGCATGATGATGCCGGAGGCCACCGCAGCGGCTCCAAACACCTGGCGACCGAAACGCAAGCTGGGCGCTGGTATGGTCATACGCGACCTATTTGGTGCCTAGTCGTGAAATCCGGCAGGCATCGGGGAATAGGGTCCCCGATTAGGAGCACTATGCATCAAAGTCTCCGGCTCGCCATACTCTGCGTTGCTGTTTTTTGCTGCGCCCGTCCGGCATACGCGGCAGTCTGCGCTCCAGCGAAGCTCGTTCACATCGTTACGACGGACGTTACGCCCGGCGTTCAGGCGGGGTCTTTCAACGCGCAACCTAAAAGCTTCTATCGCATCGGCAGCGACAGAATGCGCGTGGAGGAGGCCGTCGATTCTGTCAACGGGATCCACGGTGTTATGGTCACGGCTGAGCCGAATATTTGGATGGCGAATCTTTACGACAACACCGGCAAGCACATTGTGGACCCGGGCCCGACGTTCTACGCAAAGGCCCCGATCTTTTATGGAATGCCCGGATTCCCGGCGAAATTCGATGACTTGGAATTCGGCTGCGAGGCGGATTTTATCGCGGCAAATTCTCTGACGCCCGCCCGGACCGAGCAGATCGGCGGCAGCCGTTTTGACGTCTACCGCGTGACCTCCGGGACGGAAGCTATCGAGATTCTGGAGCAATCCGGAACAAGCACGCCGGCGTTCGCGCGATATTATCACCAGGGCACCTTAGTAATGACCCTCCACTACGACGTGTATTCAACCGGCCTAGCCAATGACGCAAGTCTTTTTGTGGCGCCGCCCGGCGTGCGCTACAGCGAAGTTGTCCCGCGTTAGG
The DNA here is from genome assembly GCA_035710515.1 of Candidatus Rubrimentiphilum sp. Lineage (NCBI taxonomy): Bacteria > Bacillati > Vulcanimicrobiota > Vulcanimicrobiia > Vulcanimicrobiales > Vulcanimicrobiaceae > Candidatus Rubrimentiphilum > Candidatus Rubrimentiphilum sp. The sequence goes on from DASTDE010000005.1 coordinate 4,247, forward strand.
GCGGCCGGCTATGAGAGCCTTCGATTTCATCTTACTGTTCTTTTCGTTCGTCTACGCGTTGGCGTTGTCGCACCTCTTGATGACGGCAGCTCGGATGATCCGTCACCGGCGCACGATCGTATTTTCTTGGCCTCAAGCGCTGTGGATGATAGCGGCGTTGCTTCTCGTGATTGGCAATTGGGTAAGTCTCTGGGACTTTCACAATGCGGTGAGAATGAGTGCGGCCGTGATCGGAATCCTATTTTCGTTTAGTGTATTGGTCTATCTCGACTGCGCGCTCGTATCGCCCGACTTCAATGCCGACGGAGTCGTGAACTTGCAAGAGTTCCACGAGCTTCAGGGCCCCACGTATATCGCCGTCGCGCTGGCAACCGTCGTTGCTGCCTTGGTTCTGAACTGGATCGTCGGCGGTATGGGAGCTCAAAACTGGGCGAACCAGAATGGGCTCGTTGTCTCGATGCTGCTGCCGCCGGCCGCCGCCCTCATTTTGCGAAAAAGCTCGTTAGTTCAGGTCCTGGCGCCGCTCGTGCTTGCCGCGTTCATGATCGTGTTCATATCCATCTATTATCCCGTTTTGAAATAAGAAGGCGCGCTACCTGAATATGGAGTGCGCGACATTCGTTTCGAGATTCCAATAGATGAGGGCGAGCGCGGTGAGATCGAACGTTGCATGCGCGATCATGAGCATCCAGATTCGGCCCGTGACCGCAAAAATGGATCCGAACACAAGCCCGGTGACAACGGCTTGCTCGACGCCGGGAATTCCTTGGCCGCCGTAGTGCATCAGAGCAAACCACGCGGCGGTGAGCACCACGATGAGCCCCTTTGCAGCGGTGCCGGATCCGAACAGTTTACCGAGGCGCTCGAATAAGAAGCCCCGGTAGACCGTCTCTTCGCCGAAGCCGGCGCTGAACGTAACGACGAGCGCCATGGCCGCCAGCGCGGCCGGGTTTCCAGCCACGTAATGATACGCGTGATTGACCGGATCGGCCCCGAGCAGCGGCATGACGATGGCCTTCATGACGAGCTTGAACGCTACGCCGAAGGCGATCCCGATGGCCACGGTGGCGATCCAACTCTTCGGCCGCGCGTAGCCGAGTTCGCGCCAGGGCGTGCGCGACAGCTGCGCCCACGCGAGCACGAGAACGCCGCCGACAAAACCGTTTGGGCTGAAAAGGACGAGAAGAACCGCGACGATTCCGAGCGGCCCGAATCCACGCAGGGCCGCGGCGAAACGATCGGCGGAGAACGATGTCATCAGTGCGTAGGCTTCCTAAATCCGGTACGCCCGTGCCCCCGAGCTTGTTTCTGCAGGGCGGCGGCAGGGGGTTCTTGGGCCCGAGGCCATAAGGCTGCCGCTCAATGGGGGTTACAGCGAATTGAAAACGCCGTTTATGATTCTGTCTGCGCTTGTGCTGGCCTCATGCGCGGCCGCATCGACGTCAAACTCGGTCGCGCCGACACCCGGCGCGACTTCGATCGTCCAAGTTGCTAACGAGGCGTCCAACACGGTCGCTTCATTCCAACTTGGCCTCGGCGGGAACATCGCGCCCGTGCGGATACTGGGCGGATCGAAAACTCGATTAAACCGGCCAACCCAAGTCTGGCCGATCGTCGGATCCGTTCTGTATGTCGTAAACCGCGGAAACAACTCGATCACCGGCTATCCGAATTCCAGCGGCGGCAACGTTGCGCCGACCATCGTGATCGCGGGTGCAAAGACGACGCTCAATGCCCCAGCAGCGCTGCAACTCGAAACGAGCAATGCCATCTGGGTTGCCAACTCCGGCAACGATTCGATTGTGCAATTCGCGGCCGGTGCGAACGGCAACGTCGCGCCGGTCCTGCGTCTGGCCGGAGCGAAAACGGATCTGCACCAGCCGTACAGTTTGCACTACGCCTTTCGCAGTGGAGCGATCTATGTGATAAACCGCAGCTCGAACTCGATCGCGGTATTCGCCAAAGGCAGCCAAGGCAACGTTGCGCCGATTCAGCTGATAATGGGACAGAAGACCGGATTGCGAGAACCGGCCCAACTCGAATTGGATTCCAAGGGAAACATCTGGGTTGCAAACACCGGAGGCCGCAACGTCCTGGAGTTTGCGGCAGGCGCGACCGGAGACGTTGCCCCGATCAATACGTTGACGCTCGTGACGGGCCAGCTTCGTCCGTCCGGCTTAGCATTCGATGCAGCCGACAATTTGACCGTAGCCGATGCATCGCAGAACGCCCTCTACGAATTTGCGGCTTCCGGAACAAGAGGAAAGGCGACGCCGATTGCGATCGTCCGAGGGCCGAAGACGCAACTTCGATCGCCACAGCACCTGGGAGTGCCGCAGACGATCGCGACGCCAATCCCCGGAACGTGAGGCGTTAAGTTAGATAAATTTGGGGCGGACGCGGAACGTGCCCGAGGAGCAGATCTCCGCGATTTCAGGATGGTCGAGCCGGCGGAAGTTGACGCGCCCCCACTCGAAGGCCTCGCCCGGCCGCGCGGCGTCGTAGCGAGCCTGCGCGCCGTCATTCAGCGGCGGACGTTGCTGCACGGTTCTATTCTTGAGATTAACGCGATAGTTGGTGTTCTCGGCAAAAAGCGAGATCTCGCCGCGGCGGTTTTCATAACCTCCGTAGATCGGCTCGGGACCCTTGTCCCCTTCCAAAACAGCAACGGGCTCATCCAATAACAACATGATTCACGTCCCATAACGCGATGGGAGCGAAAAAGGTTGCGCTAGGTAACCTTGCGCTTGTGCAAGACGACCAAATTGCCTTCGCTGTCTTTGATCATGGCCATAAAGCAGGCGGGCGTCTCGTTTTGCATCTCAATCGGGATGCCACGAGCCTTGATCGCCGATACGGCGCCGTCGAAATCGTCGACGGCGAAGAGGATGCCGTTGCTGGGCTGAAACGGCATCACCCGGCCGCCCCCGCCCCATAAGCCAAAAGTCGTACCGTCGGGAAGGTCGTATTCCGCGCCCCGGTCCTCGGAGTAAACCCGCGCGGGTTCGAGTCCGAGGACGTCGCGATACCACGCGATCGCGCGAGGCGCGTCTTTGACCATATAGCCGCTCAAATCCATACCCTTGACGCGAATGGCGGCTTGGCTCATCGCGAAACCAGCTCCCCAAGTTTGTCGAGCGCGCTGTTCCAGCCGCTTTCGTGACCGTCGCGCGACTCTTCACCGGCGAACTGCTCGTGCGTGAGCACCAGTTCCGTCTCATTTCCGAGATCGTGAAACTCGACAGTCACGAGCGTGTCGTGCTCGAGCTCGGGCGAGTCCTCTTCCCAGCGCCAGGTGTAGGAGATGCGCTCGGGTTCGCTCACTTCGCGAAAGACGCCGCGAACCGGCCAGCGCTCGCCGTCGGGCCTGAGCATCACGATCCGGTATGCGCCGCCGACACGCAAGTCGGATTCAATTTCGGGCGTCGTAACTTCGCCCGGACCGGCCCACTGCTTCATTTGTTCGGGCTGCGTCCACGCCGCCCACACGCGCTCGCGTGGCGCTGCGAATTTCCGTCGTATGACCAGGCGCGGAGCCGCCTGTGTTTTGGTGTCGCTCATCGTACATCTTTCTCCAAATAGGTGCTGAGGTTGTCGAGTGCTGCGTTCCAGTAGCGCTGCTGCCGGTCCAGCCAGGTTTCGGCGTCGCGCATCGTCTTTGGAACGATCTTGCAGTAATGCACGCGCCCTTTAATGGCGCGCGAGAGTAAGCGGGCCTCTTCCAGGACTTTCACGTGCTTGGATATCGCCGGTTGCGAGATGTGAAATCCGGCGGCGATCTCGCCGACGGTTAGCGGGCTGCGCGCAAGTCTTTCGAGGATCCGGCGCCGCGTCGGATCTGCCAGTGCGAAGAAGACGCTGTCCAGCCGGGAAGTATTGTTAACCATTTGGTTATATATTTATACGCCCGGAAACGGGCGCTGTCAATGGCCGCGAATGGCTACCCTCCCGCGATGGCGCCGACTATCAAGAACGGCTCGGAGCCTTGGACGACGGCGTCGGGCAAGGGCGTGTCGGGCGGATCGTGTGAGAGATCTTTTTCGCAGGCGAAGAACCTGATAAACGGGCGCCGCTTGTGCGTGACGCTGTCGCGCATCGTCCCGCTGAGCATCGGATAACGCGCCTCAATTGCGTCGAGGACGGAACGCTGCGTAGCCCGGCCGTTTAGATCGAGCTGCATCTCGCCCGTGATATGCGCGAGCGTGCGCAGGTGCGCGGGCAGCACCACGCGGATCATGCCAGCGTCTGGACTTCCACCGAAAGCACGGGCGGAAGATCGCGCACGATGGCGTTCCAGCTGTCGCCGGCGTCGGCCGATGCGTAGACTTGGCCGCCGGTCGTGCCGAAATAAATGCCGCACGAATCGAGCGAATCGATCGAGGTGGCGTCGCGCAAGACGTTGACGTAGCAGTCCTTTTGCGGCAGGCCCTTCGTGAGCGCTTCCCACTCGTTGCCGCCGGTGCGGCTGCGGTAGACGCGTAGTTTGCCGTCGGGCGGAAAATGCTCGGAATCGCTTTTGATCGGAACGACGTAGAGCGTCTCCGGCTCGTGCGCGTGCACTTCGATGGGAAAGCCGAAATCGGTCGGCAGGTTACCGCTAATCTCTTGCCAGGAGTCGCCGCCGTTGTCGCTGCGCATCACGTCCCAGTGTTTTTGCATGAACAGCACGTTGGGCCGCGACGGGTGCATGGCGATGCGGTGCACGCAATGGCCGACTTCGGCGTTCGGATCCGGAATGTACTCCGAGCGCAAGCCTTGATTGATCGGCTGCCACGTCTCCCCGCTGTCGTCGCTCCTGAATGCGCCGGCGGCGGAGATCGCGATGAAGATGCGTTTAGGGTTCTTCGGGTCTTGGAGAATCGTGTGCAAGCACATCCCGCCCGCGCCCGGCTGCCACGACGATCCCGTTTTGTGGTTGCGCAAACCTGAAAGCTCTTGCCAGTTCGCTCCGCCGTCGGTGGAGCGAAAGAGCGCGGCGTCTTCGATGCCGGCGTACACGGTCTCCCGATCCGTCAGCGACGGTTCGAAGTGCCAGACGCGCTTGAACTCCCACGGACGTGCCGTCCCGTCGTACCACTGGTGCGTGCCGGGAACGCCGTCGTACGTGAATTGGTTTCCAACCGGTTCCCACGACTTGCCGGCGTCGTCCGAACGCTGGACGACCTGACCGAACCAGCCGCTGCTCTGCGAGGCGTACAGTCTATTCTGATCGACGGGCGAACCTTTTATATGGTAGATCTCCCAGCCGGCAAAATGCGGACCGGCGATGTCCCACTTTTCGCGTTTACCGTCTGAGGTGAGCACGAAGGCCCCTTTGCGCGTGCCGACCAAAACTCGAACTGCACTCATCACTCACTCCTTATCGCGGGCAGTGTCCCGTTTCTATCGGAGGTCTCTTGTGCCTGTCACTGCTCTGATGATCCTGGGCGTCCTCATCGCTGCCGCGCCGGGGGCGAAAGCGTATCCGGGCTTCTCGTGCATCACGCTCGCGCACCGGCAAACGTTGGCCGGCGCTCCCGGCGTCACGTTCCGGGTGCTGAAGCAAACGTATGCGCCGAATTTTGCCCCAACGAAGCATCGCCACAAATTCGGCGAGATTTTGTATCTGCTCTCCGGGTCGGCGACCGATACGACCAACGGGCGCAAAACCGTCATGACGGGCAATCGCGCGATCGTGATTCCCGCGGAAATCTATCACGACGTCACGCCCGGGCCAAAGGGCGCGGTCCTGCTCGACGTTCAGTTTTTAGACACCAATCCCAAGACGCCGGGCTGGGAGCCTAAGGTCTACAAAGCTCCGCAGCTCTGTAAGGACTGACTATTTCTTGCGCCAGGCGATGCACCAGCCGTTCGGGCTTATCTTGCCGTGCACGATCGAGCATGCGTGCGGCGCCTCGAAGAAGTGGCACCCCGAGCACTTCTGGCCGTGCGGACCGGGCTTGTCTTGATACCTGAACTGCTTCTTGTTGTCGGTCGCATCGGCGACCCCGAGAGAGCCGGCGGCCAGCATTCCGGCTAAGGCCGGCAGGACAATCAACTGTTTGAGCGCGTCGCCGCGCGTGACGTTCTTGCTTGAACGATCCATGGGTTCTGAATCCTCCTAGCGAAAAAAGGCGGGTACGGAAACTTGCTTAACCGCCTCGAAAAAGACCTTCCAGGGGGAAGCCATGGAACACTCCGTTGATATCGCCCACTTCGATCGCCTCTTGCAAGGCGCAAACGACGCGGGCGTCCTGTTGCTCGACGCGCGCAACGCGCCCGATTCGCAGCGCTGGCGGCCCGAGGGTCCGGGCATGGCCGCTTTTGCGAACGTGCCGTACTCCGAATTCGTCGAAGATGAGGACGCAGCAATGGCACGCGTTCCGGACGCAGCTTCGATATACGTGTTGTGTGCTCGCGGACAGTCGTCGCAGTACGTTACCGGCGTGCTGCGCCAGCGCGGAAAAAATGCGATCAACATCGAGGGCGGGATGATGGCGTGGTCGGCGCATCATCGCGTCGTTCGATTGAATGCGGACAGCGACGGGTTCGCGATCTATCAGGTCGTGCGCCCGGCAAAGGGCTGTCTCTCATACATCGTGCGATCGGACGGGCAGGCGCTGGTCGTCGATACGACGCGCTACGGCGAAATCTATCAGGAATTCGCCGAACGCAACGGTTTTCGCGTCGCAGCCGTCGCGGACACGCACTTGCACGCCGACCATCTTTCCGGCGGCGCGGCGCTTTCGAGCGGAGCCGGCGCGGGCTACCATCTGGCTGACGAAGATGCGGAAGGCAGCGCGCTGCGCCGCGAGTCGATGCCCAAGCAATTTGAGATCGGCGCGACCAAAGTGCGCGTACTGACACTTCCGGTTCCTGGACACACGCTCGGAAGCACCGCACTGCTGGTCAACGACCGCTATTTGATCAGCGGCGACACACTGTTGCCGGAAGGCGTCGGCCGGCCCGATTTGGGCAACAAAGCGCGCGAGTGGACTCAGTACTTGTACGATTCACTCTCCGGCGTGCTTGGTAAGCTCGATCCGCACACCGTGGTGCTGCCTGCGCACGCCGCATCCGCGGCGCAGTTTGATTCGCGCGGCGCCTGCGAACGCCGGCTAGGCGATTTGCTTGCCACTGCGGCGATCGCCGATCGCGACGCTTTCGTGGAAGGCGTAGAGCAGCGCGTGTCGCAGACGAGTCAGCCGCCCGCCTACGCCGAGATACGAAAGATCAACCTCGGCGAACCGGCGTCGCCGGAGCGTGCGCAAGAGCTGGAGATCGGAATGAACCAGTGCGCGCTCTCGCCGGCGAAAGCTTAGCGCACTCTGGCTGAAGCTCCGGCGATCCGGATCTTCCAGTTTTCCAACGCCGTGTTACGCAGATCGACGTGATGGATCAGCGCGGCGAAACGCTGCGCCGCCGTTCCGTTTCCGGTTGCTCGCTCCGCGATGTAATACGGCTCCCACGACTGGTAGTACAAAACGGCGCTGACCCTGATGCGTTTGGGATCGACGCCCGCCGGCAGCGTGACGATGTACCGCACGATCGCGTGGCCCTTGCCGTCGCGATAGCGGGGATCGGCTGCCGCGCGTCCGTGCGGATAAGTCGCGTGCAAGAAGTACTCCGGCATCGTCGGCGTCGGGCCGGTCTTCGTCCAGCCCTGCGGCAGAAGCCGGTTGTCCTTGACGTCCTGAACCCGCTGAATGAACGACATCGTAATGTGCCCGGTGTGATTGCGCATCAGCTCTTCGAAGATCTGCACTTGATTGGGACGCGTAATCGGATGCGCCTCGTCAAAGTGGTCTTGGAACTCGTTGCCCCCAGGAATAGTCTGGAAGAACTCGGTCGGTAGCGGCTCGCCGTTGACGCCGAGGATTCTGCCCTGGCCGTCCGTCATGCCCGAAGCGAAGATCGGCGCCGCGCCCGGCGTGGCGGCATCTCGGACTTCGAAATCCAGAAACGCGCGGCGGAATCCGACGCCGCTCGGGAAGCGGTGGCCGGTCAGGTTGATCACCTCGACGTCCGCAACGAGTTTGCGCCCGCTGACGCGCGTTCGCACGAACACTTTTGCGGTCGACGTGCGCGCCTGTTGAACCGCGTGCGCGATCGCATCGGTGAGGTTATCCGAAGTACCCGTCATAAAGTCTGTAGTGCGCACGCCCATGACGTCGGGGAACTGCTTGAAGAGCGTCATCAAGAACGCGTTGAGTCCGAGCAGCTCGTGGCGGCGGAAGCCCGTCTTGCGCACGCGCACGTTCAGGTCGTTCCACGACGCCGCATGCGTTGTTTCCGGGGCGCTGTTATCTTGCGTGAGCGCGATCTTCGTGACGATGTGGGTGAGGGCTAAAGCGCGCCCGGGGTCGGTGATGCCCGCCGGCATGTGGCAATCCTGACACGACTTTGCGCCCGGCAACGCGCCGTATTCGTTTTGGTACCGGCTGTTCAGCCACTCGAGGTACGTCGCTTGTTCCACGTTGTGCCCGGTCGTGAGCGTCGGAGGCGAGTGCGCGGTATTGATGACCGGTAAGTTAATCGTGTGGCAGCTCGCGCACAATCGCGACGACGTGATGTAGGGCGAATAATGCGGCTTGACGCCGAGCGCGGTATTCATCGCGTGCGTGACGATAACGTTATCTTTGAAAGGCCCGTAGAGCTTTTCCGGCGCCCCAAGGTCGTACAGTCCGTTGATCTTGTGATTTAAGAAGTAGGCCAGCGGCGTTTGACCCGCGGGCGTTTTGGTCTCGACGATATGGTGGCAGACCGTGCAGCTGATGCCGTCGCGCGCCAACCCGCCGTAGTGATAGCTCACATGCGTCGGAGTCGTGTCGAAGATCATCTTCGGTGTGAACGCGAGGTGCGGATGATCGATCGCAAAGCTGCGTTTGCCCATCACGCCATGGCACGTCATGCAGACATTGGTGATCTGCTGTTGCATCGCGTTGCGCGCGTGCGGGTTCGCGATCGTTCCGAGATACGCGAGTTCGCTTTCCAGCTGGGAGTAGAAAACGGGATCGCGCCCGGCCAGCGCCATCGGGGACCAGCGCCACTCGCCATATTCGGAGAGATTGACTCCGCGCACCGCCATCACCGGACCGTACGGTTTTTTGAGCGACGCGCCGTGACAGCTCATGCACTGATCGGACGTTATAAAAACATGCGTGCCGTGCGCTCGAGCGAGGTAAGTGTCGACCGATTCAGGCGGGAATGTTTGAATGGCCAGCGGCTCGGGCGTTCGCTGCGGCGCCGCCTCGTTCGCAGCGCCGGGGGATTTCGTTCGCCAGGAGTTGTCGATGAAATAGGTTATCGGCTTGCCCGGATACCCCTGAATGTTCTCCAGCGAAGCGAAGGTTAACGCTTTTTCGGCCGACGCATGACAGCGCAAACAGTACGTCCCGAACCCCGCGGTGGGGTATTGCGTTCCGGCCGCGTTCTGAGCACCGAACATGCCGACGTAGAGTTCGCCCCAGAACCATCCGTCGTGGGAAGCGGACGACCGGCGGATCATGATCGTCCAATCCGTCGGGCGCAACTGCGCGTCGGTCTTTCCGGCAAATGCGATCGCGGGATTGGGCGGATATTGTTCTTTGATGATCACTGCGCCGTCGCGCGGAACGCCGCGCCGGCCGTTGCGCAGCCAGTCCATCACTTCGGGCGAGTAGTAGATCCGCACGGTGGGATGCACGCCGTACGAGAGATGGTGAATGTACGGCCCGGTGTCGCGCAGGCTCTTGTCGACGCACCAGCCGAGATCGCGATAGCGGTACGACGCCAGATAGTCGAGCATCGTGTGCTCGATGGCGGTAGGCTCACCCGAAGGGACGTAGCTCGGCAGGCGCAGCGCCGCGGGAACGGGCAGGGCGCGGCCGCAGGGATTGTTGCGCGTCGATCCTTCGAGCGCTTGAAGAGCGGGCCGAGCCCCGAACAGCACAACGGCGATAACCGCCGCGGCCAAAAGAAAGGACCGCACGAATGCGGCCCTTTATTTTAGCGAGTCACTCTCCCTTGTGGGAGAAGTGCTTTAGCGGTAGCTGGGGCGCTGCGCGAAGCAGTCGCGGCAGTATACCGGCTTGTCGCCGCGCGGTTGGAATGGCACTTCGGCCACGCCGCCGCACTGGCTGCAAGTCGCTTTGAACATTTCGCGCTGACGGCCGTAGCCCTCACCGCCGCCGCCACCCGAGCGTCCCGCTTTGCGGGCTGCGCGGCAGTCGGTGCAGCGATTCGGCTTATTGGTAAAGCCCTTGCTGGCGAAAAATTCTTGCTCACCGGTCGTGAACGTGAACTGACGTCCACAATCAACGCAGGTCAGCGTTTCATCTGAGTACATATTCTTTAACGAGTCTCCTAGTTAGTTTGCTAGTTATTCTTGGTATCCGACTCGCTAGTACTTGGAACGTAGACCATGCGGACTTCGAAACCTGATAACACTAGGTTGCAACGCTTTGCGGGTCAAGAAGGTTTCACTAGTAGGCCGGAAACGATTTCAAGGGCGAGCCCCGGGGTGACGCGAACTTGGGTCGGTTCGCGCTACCAGACGCGGCTATTCCCGTAGAAGTCGGCTGGGCCTGTTGGAAAGGACATTTTACCGTTGAGAACCCGCTCCAAGCAACCGCTCGAGCGCCGGAAGCCGAGTGCCACCAAAGAGGCACCCCTCGAGGTTTTCGGCACGATCGTGCAGGTTTTCCCCAGCGCCAGCTTCTCGGTTGAGTTGGAAAACTCGCATACCGTGCTGGCCCATATTGCCGGCCGCCTGAGGCGGCACCGCATCCGGATTCTGCCTGGGGACCGCGTCGAACTGGAAATCTCTCCGTACGACCTGACCAAGGGCCGGATCGTCTACCGCTACCGGGCGGGAGAGCCTCGCCGGATATAGCTACAGGCAGTGGCGCGGACTAGCCGCGTCACTTCGCTAGGCCGGCCCTCGTGGCCGGCGCAACCACCTAGTGTAAAGGAAACTTCATGCCTCCCAAAACCAAGACCAAGACGAAACGCGTCGTCAAAGATCGCCGCGTAAAAAAGAAGCCGTGCAATTTCTGCACGGAGCGCGCCATCGACATCAATTATAAGGATGTCGTGCGTTTGAAGAAATACGTTTCGGAGCGCGGCAAGATTCTGCCGCGGCGCATCTCGGGCAACTGCGCGAAGCATCAGCGGCTGCTCACGGTCGCCGTGAAGCGCGCCCGCATCATCGCTTTCCTACCTTTCGTAACCGAATAACGTCATGCGCCTGATCTTGCTGAGCGACGTCAAAGCGCTCGGCAAAAAAGGGCAAGTTGTCGACGTAGCCGAGGGCTACGCGCGCAACTTTTTGCTGCCCCGCAAGCTGGCCACCGAAGCCAGCAAGGGCGCGCTGACGGTGCTCGGCGAGCAAAAGGCGGCGCACGAGAAACGCGAAGCCCAGTCGCTCTCCGAAACTCGGGAACTGGCCGCGCTGTTGGAGAGCAAGCCGGTCGTCGTTCGCGCCAAGGCGGGCGAGACGGGCAGACTCTTCGGCGCCGTGACCACTGCCGACGTCGCTCGGGCGTTCGCCCAGACGTTCTCGGTGCCGGTCGATAAACATAAGATAGAGATGAAGACGGCCATCAAAGCGGTGGGCACCTATCCGATCGAGATTCGACTCGGAAGGAGCGTCGTTGCAAAAGCGACGGTGGACGTGGTCGCGGAGCCGGCGTGAGCGAGAATCCGTACGCCGTCCGGTTTCGCCGTAAATTCGGCAGCGAAGACGAGATGGGCCGCTATGTGTCGGCGCTGTACGACGTACTTGCCAACACGATCGGCGCAGACAAATTGGTGCTGCGCGCAGGGAAGATGAACGCCTTGAAGATGATGCGATCGGGCGCGCTGCCCGATCGTCTGTGCGCGCTGCAGCGGCTGGTCTTCGAAGACCCGACGCTCGAGCGCGTCACAGGCCGCGCCAACAGCCGGCGCGTCTTGGGCGAGATCGAAGAGCAACTGGCCGATCTGATCGCACAAAAGAACGTCGAAGATTCGATCGAGCACAAGATCAACGCCAAGATGATCGAGCGCCACCAGGATTACCTCAAGGATCTGAAGCTGGAAGCGCTGCGCGAAGACGCGGGCCCCGAAACCCCGGCCACGCAGAAGAAGCTCCAAGAGCTCGAGCAGCTCGAAGGCCGCGGACTGGCGGCCTCGGCGCTGCAACTGATGCGCCCGAACTCGCTGAAAGAGATCGTCGGACAAGACGCGGCCGTGCGTTCGCTGCTGGCCAAAATTTCGTCGCCCTACCCCCAGCACGTGATCCTGTACGGACCGCCCGGCGTCGGCAAGACGACGGTCGCGCGGCTGGCCCTGGAAGTTGCGAAGTCGCGCGCCTACACGCCGTTCGCCAAAGAGGGGCCCTTCATCGAAGCCAGCGGCACGACGCTGCGCTGGGATCCGCGCGAGACAACCAATCCGCTGCTGGGCAGCGTTCACGATCCCATCTATCAGGGCAGCCGTCGTGAGTTTGCGGATAGCGGCATCCCCGAACCGAAACTCGGCATGGTGACGCGCGCGCACGGCGGCGTGCTGTTCATCGACGAGATCGGCGAGATGGATCCGCTGCTGCAGACCAAGCTGCTCAAAGTGTTGGAAGACAAGCGCGTGACATTCGAATCGTCGTACTACGATGAAAGCGCCGCCAACGTTCCCGCGTACATAAAGAAACTTTTCCGCGAGGGCGCGCCGGCAGATTTCATCCTCATCGGCGCCACGACGCGCGAACCCGAAGATATCGATCCGGCGATCCGCTCGCGCGCCGCGGCGGTTTACTTTGAACCGCTTACGCAAGCGCAGATCGTCGCGATCGTCGGCGGCGCGATCAAACGCCTCGGCGCGAAGGCCGAACGGCGCGTTCCGCAGCTGATCGCTTCTTATACCATCGAGGGGCGGCAGGCCGTGCAGATCGTCGCCGATGCCTATGGCGAGGCCATCTATCACGCGAAACGCCCGCGCCGCGGCGCCAAATCGGCGCCGGTCACGATCACCGAGGAGCACGTTCGCAGCGTGGTGCAGGCCGGCAGACTCGTGCCGCACACGCTTGTGCGCGCGCGTCCCGTCCGAGAAATCGGCAAGACCTTTGGGCTGGGCGTGCTCCATTATTTAGGCAGCATTATCGAGATTGAAGCTGTCGCTTTTACAACCGGCGCACCGGGCAAAGGGTCCGTGCGTTTTAACGACGCCGCCGGCAAGATGGCCAAAGACAGTGTCTTTAATGCGGCCGCCGTGCTGCGCGCAGTCACCGGTCTGGACACGGCCAACTACGATTTGCACATCAACGTGATCGGCGGCGGCAATATCGACGGCCCCTCGGCCGGCCTGGCCATATTTCTCGCTCTCTACTCGGCGTTGACCAAGACGCCGCTGCCGCAGGACGTCGCGATGACGGGCGAGCTCTCGATTCAAGGCAAAGTACGACCGGTCGGCGGCATCGTCGAGAAACTCTACGCCGCGCGGCAGGCGGGCATGCGAGCGATTCTCGTTCCAAAGGAAAACGTGCGTGAAATCGATCGCAGCCTGGCCGGAATCGAAGTGATTCCGATCGCCTCTGTCGAGCAGGCATTTACCGCTTTGGCTCTCCACAAGAAATCCACAAGGCAAGCGCTTGTGGGGCGGCGGAGTACCTAGAACCCGCTCATGACCCTTACAAATCTGCCCACGATCGATCGCATCCCTCCGCAAAATCTCGAGGCGGAGATGGCGCTGCTGGGTTCGATTCTGGTCGATCGCGAGATCATGGGCGCCGTCGGCGAGATCGTTCGCCCCGAAGATTTTTACGCGCACGTTCACGAGACGATCTATGCCGCGCTCACGCATCTGTACGATCGCGGCGAGCCGCTCGACAAGATCACGATCGCGGAAGAACTGAAGCGTCGCGATCAGCTCGACAACGTTGGCGGCATTTCATATCTGTCATCGTTGATGGACACCGTGCAAACGGCGGCTTCGGCGGCATACTACGCCAAGATCGTGCGCGAAAAGGCCGTGTTGCGCGGATTGATTCACGCGGGCACGCAGATTACGCAGTACGGCTACGAAGACGAAGAGGACGTCGAAGGCGCCCTCGACCGCAGCGAACAGATGGTTTACGAGATTGGCCGCCGGCAGCTCCATCGCGAGTTCGTGCCGGTCAGCCGTCTGCTTAAACCCGCGTTCGAGAACATCGACAAACTCTTCCATAGCCGGGGCGACCGCACGGGCCTGACCTCGGGCTTCCACGACGTGGACGAGATGACGACCGGCTTCCAGCCGGGCAATTTCATCATCGTGGCCGGCCGTCCGGGCATGGGCAAGACCTCGTTCGCGCTCAACATGGCGGTCGCGGCGGCGCGCGAGGAGACCGAGCCGATCGCTTTCTTTTCGCTCGAAATGTCCAATGACGAGATCGTGCAGCGCTTGATCTGCGCAGAGGCGCACATCAGCATGCACGACATGCGGCGCGGCAACATCAAGCCGCATCACTGGGAGAAGATCTCCGACGCGATGGGCGTGCTGAACGAGCTGCCGCTCTATTTGGACGATTCCGGCGCGCTTTCAATCGCCGAAATTCGCAGCCGCTGCCGGCGCCTAAAATCTGGACCCGGACTGTCAGCGGTTTTCGTGGACTATTTGCAGCTGCTGCGTCCGAACGTTTTGAGCCGCAATGCCAACCGCAATGAAGAGCTTTCAGACATCTGCCGGACGCTCAAGACGACGGCGAAGGATCTGAACGTACCGATCATCGCGCTGGCACAGCTCAACCGCGCGGTCGAGACGCGCGCCGAAAAGCGTCCGATGCTTGCAGACTTGCGCGACTCCGGCTCCCTCGAACAAGAGTCGGACGTCGTCGCGTTCCTGTATCGCGAAGGGTATTACAAAGAAGAAGCCGCCGAACCGGATCTCACCGAGTTCATCATCGCCAAACACCGCAATGGTCCGACCGGCACCGTGAAGCTCCGCTTCCAACGCGAATACACGCTGTTCTTGCCGTACGGCGACGAAACGCACTACCCCGCGGCAGTTTAGGGTCACGCGCACTGCCCGCGCGTCGTTGACGCGGTGATGCGCGCATTTTTCGCCGTAATATTCGCCGCGATCGTTGCTCAGCCGGCAGCGGCTGCGACTTGGACTCCGCTTGAGCGCGGTTTCGTAAGAATTCCTCCGCCATCGATCAGCGATTTGAACGCGTCGCGGTTTGGTTCGAGATCATGGCGCGTCCGCTTTAAAGGCGACAACCTGGAAGTAGCTGACGCTAGGCCAACCCCTTCGGCGCTTCCGTTCGCTCCGCAGATAGACACTGCCACTATGGGCTACTACGGAACGCAGCCGACTTCGTCGCTGCATTTTAAGGACGTTTGGTTTCTCTCGTACTACCATGGTGAATTCGGCGGCGCTTTATGGCAGTTTAGCGCAGACGGCTCCGTGGGGCGAATGCTGCTCGGTGGCCCTACAGATGATTTGCTTCCGTTCGGAAATGAAGTACTTGCCGCTACCGGATCCGCGTCCCCGTGGTTTCTCAAGCCCCTGCGGATTCATCGATTCGCGCTTAGTGGGGGCCTCTGGCAAGAGGTCGGGCACACCGACTTCGATCATAACATTACGACGCTCACGAACCTCGGAGGCCAGCTTTACGGGATTGTGGGCATGGACTTCGCCGCGACGCTCTCCAAGCTCGACCTCTCAGGGAATCTTTATCCCCTGTGGCGGTTCAACCGAAATCTTGAAATTACGAATCTCGGTATGTCGCGGCACAGTGATTACGCGCTCGGAGCCGTAGGTTACATCGTAAGATTGCATGCAATCGGAAACGGTCTCGGTGCCACGTGGTACGCGCCCCGGGACTGCACGCACTACACACCGTCAATAAATGACATGGGCGCTGTGGACGCGCGGTGCGTTGGGGCTGCCGGGACAAGACCCTTTGAGCGGCGGCGCTTCGCTCCCGCCTCGTATGCCTGGACTTCGGAAGACGGCAACTGGATGTTGCTGAATGGCGGACGTCGCCTCTTGCACTTTGTCGGCCGAGATTGGATCGCAGATTCCGATTCGCCGCTCGGATCGGACGAATCTCCGCG